>DAIDOU010000234.1 GCA_027458945.1 Acidobacteriota bacterium | reverse complement strand
CCGGAGAGCCCGGCCGCGACCTCGCCCGCGATCGCCACCTTGACCGTGAACGCGTGCGAGATCGGGTCCGCGCCGGGGTAGACCTCGCTGACCCGTCCGTCCATCACCTGACCCGGCCGGCTGTCGAGCCGCACCGCGACCGGCATGCCGACCTTGAGGGCGGAGCCCGCGAGCACAGTCTCGGGGACCGCCACGACGAGGCGCCGCCCGGTGGCCGACTCGACCATCACGAGCGGCCGTCCCGGCGCCGCGAGGTCGCCGACCTCGACCAGCTTGGCCGTCACCCGGCCGGCAAACGGCGCCACCACCTTGGACTCGCGGGCGATCGAGGAGGTCGCCTCGACGGCTCCCTCGCCCTGGGTGACGGCACCCTTGGCCTGCTTGTACTGCATCGTGGCCATGTCGAGTTCGAGCTGGGAGGCGGCACCCTTGGCCGCCAACGCCTTGAAGCGCTCGAGGTTGCGCTCGGCGAGCGCGAGCGCCGCCTCCGCCTGCGCCAGGGCGCCCTTGGCCTGCCCCTCCTGACCGCGCGCGGTGGCGGGGTCGATCTCGACCAGCACCTGCCCGCGGCGCACCGTGTCGCCCGGCTGCACCAGGACCGCGGTGACCGTCGCCATCACGCGCGACGAGACCGCGGCCGTGCGCTCGGCGTCGACGGTCCCGTACAGGTCGACGACCTGCGGCACCTGGCCGGCCTCCACCTTGACGATCTGCGCCGCCACCGGCGCGAGCGGCGCCGCCGCGCCCCTCGGCCCCCCGCCACACCCAACCGCGGCCACGCCCGCGATCCCGATCACGATCATCCAGTTCCTCATCGCACCCTCCACCGCTTTCCGCTCGCGAACCCCGGCGACACCCGCGGCGCCGCACACGCTCGTTCCCGCAACTGTTCCCCGTCCAGTGACCGCACCCCGCTTCCGCTGTCTCGGACCACGGACCACGGATCACGGATCACGTCGTATCCCCGGTGCCCGGCGCCCTGCCCTCACGGCAGCGCGCTCTCCGGCGACCGCCCGGCCAGCACCGCCAGACGCAGCGCCGCGGCTGTCGCATCGGCCCGGGCCACCAGCTCCCGGGTCTCCGCCTCGCGCCGCGCAGTCGTGGCGTCGAGCAGGTCGATCATCTTCACCACACCGGTCTTGAACCGCTCCTCGGTGATCCTCTCCGCCTCGCGCGCCGCCGCCAGCGCCTGCATCGCGGTTTGCTGCCGCTGCCGCGCGGTGGTCGCCTCCTCGAACGCCTGACGGACCTGCAGCCGGACGCCTTCCTCGAAGCGGGCCACGTCCTCGACACCCGCCTTCGCCTCCCAGCGCGCCGCCGCCACGGCCGCCCGATCCGACCCGCCCGCAAACACGTTGAGGGTCGCCACCGCCATGATCGAGCTCGACTTCCCGTGGGAACCGAAGAGCGTGTCGTCGACCCAGTCGCTGCGGCCCACCAGGCCGACCTTGGGCAGGAAGGCGGCCCGGCGCACCGACGCCTCCAGCTCCCCCGCCCGCAGGCCCTGGCGTGCCGCCTCGAGGTCCTTGCGCGACGACGCCGACGCCAGCCAGCCGGCGAGTCCCTCGGCGAGCGGCGCCGGCCGCGGCAGCGGATCCAGCTCCCACACCGTCCCCTGGTCCGCGCCGAGGCGGAACGCCAGGTTGGCCTCGGCGACCCGCGCGCGGCCCTGCGCCTCCTCGACGAGGTCGTCGAGGTGCGCGAGTTCCACCTCGGCGCGCAGGACCTCGGAGCGCACGATCATCCCCTGCTCGGCGTAGGCGCGTGCCAGTTCGACGTGTGCCTTCACCGTGTCGCGCGCCCGCTCCAACAGCGCGACGTACTCGCGCGCCTGTTCCACCGTCACGTACGCCTCCGCGGCCGCGAGCGCCGCCTGATTCGCGGCCCAGCTCGCGTTGTCCTTGGCCGCCGACGCCCCGAGCTTGGCCTGCGACACCTTCCCCGACAGCTCCCCGCCGGTGTAGACCGGCAGCGACAGCTCGACGCGGCTGATCGCCGTGGTCAGGAAGTCGGGACGGTTCGGATCGCTTTGCGTGAACGCCGGGAACGAGAAGCGTTGCTGGTTCAGCTCGAGGGCGAACACCTCGGCCGGAGAGTCCGTCCGCATCCACGTCTCCTGCAGCGAGACCGAGGGCAGCCGGAACCCTTGCGCCTGCTTGAGCCGCGCCGCCGCGGCCTGCGCGCGGTCCGCCGCTGCGGTCGCCTCGCGCGCGCTCTCGCGGGCGCGGGCCATCGCGGCGGGGAGGCTCAGCCGCTCCGCGGCCACCGCCGGGAGCGCAACGGCAAGGAGCACAACGGCAGTCAGCTGAACACGCCCACGCATACCACCTCCATCGCTGTATGGTTATATAAGAGTACGTCCGTCGTGTCAACCCCCCCGCGATCGTGAGCCGCAGGAGAGGGGCGGACACGCCGCCGCGGCACGAACGTCGAGACGAGCACCGGATTACCGTCCCGGCCGTCGCATCGACCGGAGGGGCCGGTGCGGCGGATGGGCGTCCTTTTCTCAGTATAGGGCCAGCAAATGAAAAGGCGCCCGCACGACGCGGGCGCCGATTCCGATCCGCGGATGCGGTCTACTTGGCGGGAGCGGCGGCCTCGGCCCGGGCGGCCGCGGGAGCCTTCTTCTTGCGTTCCTTGCGCGACTCGCCTTCGGCCTTGCCCTTCCCCTCCGCGAGCTTGTAGTCGACGAACTCCAGGATCGCGAGCTCGGCGCCGTCGCCGCGCCGGGGACCGAGTTTCACGATGCGGGTGTAGCCGCCCGGACGACTCACGAACCGGGGCCCGATCTCGGAGAAGAGGCGGTGCACCAGGTCGCGGTCGCTGAGCAGACGGGCGGCCAGGCGCCGCGCGTGAACCGAATCCGCGCGCCGGCCGAGGGTCACGACCTTCTCGGCGATCGGGCGCAGCTCCTTGGCCTTCGGCAGCGTGGTGATGATCCGCTCGTGCTCGATCAGGGACTTGAGCTGGTTGCGGAAGAGCGCGCGCCGGTGCTCCGACACCCTCCCCAGCTTGCGCTTCGACATGTTGTGTCGCATGACTCTCCTCCGTTACGGCCGCGGCAGGTCGAAGCGCACACCGAGGCCAAGACCGAGCGTCTCCAGCTTCTCGCGCACCTCGGCGAGCGCCTTCTTCCCGAACCCCGGGATCTCGCCCAGCTCGTCCTCGCCCCGCCCGACCAGGTCGCGGACCGTCTCGATCCCGGCGTTGCGCAGCATGTTGTTGATCCGGCCGCCGAGCTCGAGCCGCTCGATCGTCTCGTCGAGGATTCCGTCGGCCTTCGCGGCCGGCGCCGCCGGCCGGCCCTCGTCGAGGTTCTGGAAGATCGGCAGGTGGTCAGCCAGCAAACGGGCCGCCTCGACGACGGCGGCCGCGGGCGTGACCGCCCCGTTCGTCCACACCTCGAACACGAGCTTCTCGTAGTCCGTGGCCTGCCCGACGCGGGCCGGCTCGATGCGGTAGTTCGTCTTGCGCACCGGCGAGTACGCCGCGTCGAGGTGGATGAAGCCGACGCCCAGGCTCTCGGCCTCCTGCTCGTCCGCCGGAACGTACCCGCGGCCGCGGCGGACCATCAGCTCCGCCTCGACCGCGCCCTCCTCGGCGAGGGTCGCGAGGTAGACCGACGGATCCACGACCTCGAGCTCGGACCCACCCTTGATCGCGCCGGCCTTGAGCACGCCCGGCTCGCTCACCTCGATCGTCGCCGTGAGCGCTTCGGGCCCGATCAGGCGCAACGGCACCCGCTTCAGATTAAGGATGAGGTCGGTGACGTCTTCCATCACGCCGGGGATCGAGTCGTACTCGTGATCGACGCCGGCGAAGCGGACGGCCGTGATCGCGCTCCCCTCGATCGAGGACAGCAGGATGCGCCGCAAGGCGTTGCCGACGGTCACCCCCCATCCGCGCTCGAAAGGCTGCGCCGTGAATACCCCGTAGGTCGGCGTGCTGCGCTCCGCGTCCAACACGACCGCCTGGGGCCGATGCAGCTCCAATCCTCTCATTACGACCTCCTCACCGCGAGTACAGCTCGACGACCAGCTGCTCCTGGATCGGCAAGCGGATGTCCTCACGTGTGGGCAGCGCCAGAACCTTGCCCTTGTAGTTCTCGCCGTCGAGCTCGAGCCACGGCGGCACGCCGCGGCCCTGCGCCGTGTCGAGCGCCTCGTTGACGAACGCGTTGGCCCGCAGCTTGTCCTTGAGCGCCACTTCCATCCCGGGCTTGACCTGGAACGACGGGATGTCGTTCCGCCGCCCGTTCACCAGCACGTGCCCGTGCCGGATGAGCTGGCGGGCCTGTGAGCGCGACGAGGCGAAGCCCAGCGAGTAGACGACGTTGTCGAGACGCAGCTCGAGCAAGCGCAGGAGGTTATCGCCGGTCACGCCCCGCTGGCGCGCGGCCTCGGCGAAGTAACGCCTGAACTGCGCCTCGAGCACGCCGTAGACGCGGCGCACCTTCTGCTTCTCGCGCAGCTGCAACCCGTACGGCTGCATCTTGTTGCGGCGCTTCCCGTGCTGCCCCGGCGCGTAGGAGCGCCGCTCGACGGCGCACTTCTCCTTGAAGCACCGTTCCCCCTTGAGGAAGAGCTTCATCCCCTCGCGACGGCATAGCCGGCAAACCGGCTCGTGATAGCGTGCCACTCGTACCTCCCCGTTGCCCTTACACCCGACGCCGCTTCGGCGGCCTGCAGCCGTTGTGCGGGATGGGCGTCACGTCCTTGATGCTCTTGATCTCCAGGCCCGACGCCGCAAGCGCCCTGATCGCCGACTCGCGCCCGGCACCGGGGCCCTTCAGCTCCACGTCCACCGTGCGGACGCCGTGCTCCTGCGCCTGCTCGGCCGCGTTGCGGGCGGCGAGCTGGGCCGCGTACGGCGTCCCCTTGCGGGAACCCTTGTAGCCGATACGTCCCGCCGAGCTCCAGCACAGAGCGCCGCCGGTCGGGTCAGTGATCGTGACGATCGTGTTGTTGAACGTGGCCTGAATGTGGGCGACGCCGTGCGGGACGCTCTTGCGTTCGCGCCGGCGGGTGCCCTTCTTTGCAGCCTTGGTCGCCTTTGCCATGCGTGCCTTCCTCTACCCTAGGTCTTTGTCGCCTTCTTCTTCTTCGCCACGGTGCCGCGCCTCGGCCCCTTGCGGGTACGCGAGTTGGTATGGGTGCGCTGCCCGCGCACCGGCAGGCCGCGCCGGTGGCGGATGCCGCGATAGCTGCCGATCTCCATCAGCCGCTTGATGTTCATCGCGACGTCCTTGCGCAGATCACCCTCGACCTTCAGGTCGTCCTGGATCACGCGGGTGATGCGGCGCACCTCGTCCTCGGAGAGATCCTTGACGCGGATCGCCGGATCGACCTTGGCCTTGCTCAGAACCGAGAGCGACAGCGAGCGGCCGATGCCGTAGATGTACGTCAGACCGATCTCCACATGCTTGTTCTGGGGAAGATCGACGCCCACAATGCGTGCCACAGCCTACCTCCTCATCAACCCTGACGCTGCTTGTGCTTGGGGTTCTCGCAGATGACGCGAACCACCCCTTTGCGCACCACGATCTTGCACTTGCTGCATATCTTCCGGACCGAAGAGCGAACTTTCATACGCGCTGACCCTTTCCAAATCCTCCTGCCGCCGCCACCTTTCGCTTCCACCAGGATCCGTGCAGCCGGCTTTCCCACCATGCCACGGGATCCCTCGCTGCGCTCGGGACGACCGCGAATTGCCGCTGGCGATTCGCGGTTACTTGTACCTGTACACGATCCGTCCCCGCGTCAGGTCGTACGGCGACAGCTCCACCAGGACCTTGTCGCCCGGCAGGATGCGGATGAAGTGCTTCCGCATCTTGCCCGAGATGTGCGCCAGCACCTCGTGACCGTTCTCCAACTCGACCCTGAACACCGCGTTCGGTAGGGCCTCCACCACGGTGGCCATCACCTCGATGGCCTCCTCTTTCGCCATACCCTCTCCCTACCTTCCGCCCACACCGAGAACCCAGGGGCCGTTCTCGGTCACGGCCACCGAGTACTCGAAATGAGCGGAAAGCTTACCGTCTTCGGTGCGCGCTGTCCAGCCGTCGTCGTCGAACGAGACGCCGGCCTTCCCCGCGTTGATCATCGGCTCGATCGCCAGCACGAGGCCGGGCCGCAGCTCCGGGCCCCGCCCCCCCGGCCCGTAGTTGAAGACCTGGGGATCCTCGTGCATCGCACGGCCGATCCCGTGCCCGACCAGCTCGCGGACCACCGAGAAGCCGGCCGCCTCGGCGTGGCTCTGGATCACCTCGCCGATGTCCGTGAGCCGCTGGCCGGGCCGGACGAACTCGACCGCCAGCTCGAGGCAGCGCTTCGTCACTTGCATCAGCCGCGCCGCCTCCGGCGCGACCTCGCCGATCGCCACCGTCACCGCCGCGTCGCCGACGAACCCGTCGAGCACCACGCCGCCGTCGACGCCCACGATGTCGCCGTCGCGCAACAGCTGCGTCTTCGACGGGATACCGTGCACGATCACGTCGTTGACCGACGTGCACAGCGTGGCCGGGTACCCCCGATACCCCTTGAAGGCGGGGACGCCGCCGTGCGTCCGGATGTGGTCCTCTGCGAGCCGGTCGAGCTCCCAGGTCGACACACCCGGCCTGGCGGCCTCGACCACGAGGCGCAACGTCTCGTGCAGCAAGGCGTTGGCCCGGTCCATGACCGCCAGCTCGTCGGGGGTCTTCAGGATCATCATGCCCGCACGGTCCCCAGCGCTTCCCGCAGCCGCTTGAACACCTCGTCCGGCTCGACGCTCCCGTCCGCCTCGCGCAGGATCTTGCGCCCGCGGTAGAACTCGAGCAGCGGCGCCGTGTGCTCGCGGTAGACGCGCAGGCGCTCGCGCACCACCTCCTCGCGGTCATCCTCGCGCTGCACGAGCGCGCCGCCGCAGGAGTCGCAGACGCCGTCCGCCTTGGGCGGCTGCGCCGTCACGTGGTAGACCGCGCCGCACGCCGGGCACGAGCGGCGGCCGGTGATCCGCGCCAGGAGGTCGGAGTCCGGGACGTTGAGGTAGAGCACCGCGTCGACGCGCCGGCCGAGCTCGGCGAGCAGCCCGTCGAGGAGGTTCCCCTGGGCCGTCGTCCTCGGGTAGCCGTCGTACACGCCGCCGAGGGCCGCCTGTTGGCTGTGCAGGCGCTTGGCGAGCATCTTGCCAACCACCTCGTCCGGGACCAGCTCGCCCCGGTTCATGAACCCCTTGGCCTCCTGCCCGAGCGCCGTGCCCCTGGCGACCTCGTCGCGCAGCAGGTCCCCGGTCGAGATGTGCAGCAGGCCGAACGCGGCCGCGACCCGCTTGGCCTGCGTCCCCTTGCCGGCGCCGGGCGGGCCGAGCAGCACCACGTCGAGGGCTCGAGTCACCATCCGCTCACCCCCTGCGGCCGCGCACGCGGCGGCCCTTCACGAAGCCGTCGTAGTGGCGCATCACCATCTGCGCCTCGATCTGCTGCACGGTGTCCATCGCGACCCCGACCACGATCAGCAGCGAGGTGCCGCCGAAGTAGAACTTGATGCCGAGACCCTCGGTGAACCACCGCGGCAGGAACGCGTCGAGGGCGCCGCCGATGAACGGGATCGTCGCCACCTTGAAGCCGGCGATCAGGATCTCGGGGAGGATCGCGACGAGCGCCAGGTAGATGGCGCCGACCAGCGTGATGCGGGTGAGCGTCATGTCGATGAAGTCGGCGGTGCGCTGCCCCGGACGGATGCCGGGGATAAAGCCACCGTACTTCTGCATGTTCTCGGCGGTGTCCTGCGGATTGAAGATGATCGAGGTGTAGAAGTAGCAAAAGAAGATGATCGACGCAAAGTAGATCAGGTTGTACAGCGGCTCCCCCCACTGCAGCGCGCGGGTGATCGACTTGATGATCGGGTTGTCGATCATCTGCCCGATCGTCTGCGGGAAGGAGAGGATCGACGCGGCGAAGATCACCGGGATCACGCCGCCGGTGTTGAGGCGCAGCGGCAGGTAGGTGCTTGCCCCGCCGTACATCTTACGGCCCACCACGCGCTTGGCGTACTGCACCGGGATGCGGCGCTGGGCGCGTTCCATCAGCACGATCGCACCGACTACGAGCACCGCGAACACGATGAAGATCAGCGCCGTGATGATCGACATGCTCCCCGTGCGCAGGTCCTCGAAGGTGTTGATGATCCCGCGCGGCAGGCCGACGACGATCCCGGCGAAGATGATGAGCGAGATCCCGTTGCCGACGCCGCGCTCGGTGATCTGCTCGCCGAGCCACATGACGAACGCGGTCCCGGTGGTGAGCGTCAGCACCGTCATGAAGCGGAACCCCCAGCCCGGGTGCGGCACCAGCGCGAGGCCGCCGGGCGCCGAGGTCTTCTCGAGGAAGAACGAGATGCCGAGCGACTGCACGATCGAGATCACGACCGTGCCGTAGCGGGTCCACTGTGTGATCTTCTTGCGCCCGAGCTCGCCTTCCTTCGACAGCTTTTCCAGGTACGGCCACACCACGGTGAGGAGCTGCAGGATGATCGACGCCGAGATGTACGGCATGATGCCGAGGGCGAAGATCGTCATGCGCCCCAGCGCGCCGCCGGAAAACAGGTTGAGGAAGCCGAGGATCGTTCCCTTCGCCTGGTTGGTGAACTCGGCGATCGCCACCGGGTCGACGCCCGGCGTCGGGATGAACGCGCCCAGCCGGTACACCGCCAGCAGCAGGAAGGTGAAGATGACCCGCTTGCGCAGGTCCGGGATCGAGAAGATGTTGCGCAGGCTTTCGATCATTGCCCGATCACCTCACAGGCGCCGCCGGCGGCCTGGATCGTCTCCTGGGCCTTCTTGGAGAACTTGTGCGCGCGGACGGTGAGCTTGCGCGACAGCGACCCGTCGCCGAGGATCTTGAGGCCGTCGCGCAGTTGGGAGATCACGCCCTCGGCCAGCAGCAGGTCGGGGGTGACCTCGGAGCCCGCCGGGAAGCGCTCGAGCTGCCCCACGTTGACGATCACGAACTCCTTGCGGAAGATGTTGGTGAAGCCGCGCTTAGGCATGCGGCGCACGAGCGGCATCTGGCCGCCCTCGAAGTTGCGCTTGTGGCTGTGGCCCGACCGTGAGAGCTGGCCCTTGTGGCCCTTGCCTGCAGTCTTACCGTTGCCTGAGCCGGGCCCGCGGCCGACCCGTTTGCGGTCCTTCGTCGATCCTGCCTTCGGTGAAAGGTTGTGCAGCTCCATGGCTTACTCCTCGTCCTTCGCCGCGGCGCGAGCGCGCGAGGCCCGCGCCGGCGCCTGGGCCGGCTGCTCCGTGCCCTCGGCCTCGACGGCCTTCTTCTTCCGAGGCGCCTTCACCGGCGCCGCGACCACGGACTCGACCAGCTTGTCGACCGCATCCGGGACCGCCGTCTCGGGCTTGGCGGCGTGCGCGGACGCCGCCACCTCCTCGAACCTCACGATGTGGGCGGTCTTGGCGATCATCCCGCGGGTGTAAGAGTTGTCGGGAAGCACGACGGTCTGGCCGATACGGCCGAGCCCGAGGCCGCTGGTGACCACGCGCTTCACCCGTTCCTGGTTACCGATGATGCTGCGCACCTGCGTGATGCGCAGCGTCGGCGTCGTCGTCTTGCGTCGCGTCGTCATACCTCGACCTCCGGGAGCGGGCCGGCCGCCGGCTCGACGTCCTCGGCCACCTCGACCTCGCCGGAGCTGCGCCGGAGCTGCGACACCTCGTCGCTCGTCGTCAGCTGCTCGAGCGCCTCGAACGTCGCGCGCACCAGGTTGTGCGGGTTGGTCGTGCCGAGCGACTTGGTGAGCACGTCCGCGATCCCGGCCGCCTCGGCGATGGCGCGCACGGCGCCGCCGGCGATCACGCCGGTGCCGGGCGAGGCCGGACGGAGCAACACCCTGCCCGCCCCGAAATGGCCGATGACCTCGTGCGGAATCGTCGTGCCGCTGCGGCGCACGGTGATCATCACGCGCCGCGCCGCTTCGGTCGCCTTGCGGATCGCCTGCGGCACTTCACGCGCCTTGCCGGTGCCGAAGCCGACCTTGCCGTTGCCGTCGCCGACGACCACCAGGGCGGAGAACGAGAAGTTCTTGCCGCCCTTGACGACCTTGGTGACGCGGTTGATGTTCACCACGTGATCGATGAATTGGCTGTCCCGCTCGCTCATCGCTTGACCCCTAGAACTTCAGACCCGCTTCGCGGGCCGCGTCCGCCAGCTCCTTGACCACACCGTGGTAACGGAAGCCGGCTCGGTCGAACACCACCGAGGTGATCCCTTTGTCCTTCGCGCGCTCGGCGATCGCCTTGCCGACGGCACGCCCGGCCGATTTGTTGCCGCGGTGGGCCAGGTCCTTGCGCAGGTCGGTCTCGAGCGTGGAGGCGGCGACGAGGGTCGTACCCTTGACGTCGTCGATGAGCTGCGCGTAGACGTTCGCCAGCGACCGGAACACCGCCAGCCGCGGGCGCTCGGCGGTGCCGGACACCCGCTTGCGGATGCGCATGTGGACGCGCTGACGCCGTTGCTTCCTGTCCTTCAGTTGCGCCATGGCGTTACGCTCCCGTCTTTCCGGCCTTGAGCTTCAAGACCTCGTCGGAGTACTTGACCCCCTTGCCCTTGTACACGTCGGGGGGACGCACGCCGCGGATTTCGGCAGCGACCTGGCCGACCCGCTGCTTGTCGATGCCCTCGATCGTGAGCCGGTTGGCCTTCGCGTCGTAGCTGATCGCCACGCCCTCCGGCGCCTTGTAGGTCACCTGGTGGGAGTAGCCCACAGAGAGCACGACCTCGCGGGGGCTCTTGAGCTCGGCCTTGTAGCCGACGCCGACGATGTCGAGTTCGCGCTTGAAGCCCGCGGTGACGCCGGCCACGGCGTTGGCGAGCAGCGCTCGGGTCAGCCCGTGGAGCGCCCTGACCGCCGGGAGGTCACCGGTACGCGTCACCACGACCTGCTCACCCTCGACGGCGGCGTCGATCCCGGCCGGCAAGGCGTGCTGCAGCGCACCCTTCGGCCCCTTCACCTGCACCACCCGGTCCGTCACGGTCACCTGGACCGCCTTCGGGATCGGGATCGGGTTCTTTCCGATGCGAGACATGGCAGCCTCCCTACCACACGCGGCACATGACCTCGCCGCCGAGACGCGACTCGCGCGCCTTGGCGTCGGTCATGAGCCCCTTGGAGGTCGAGACCACGGCGACGCCCATGCCGCCCCGGACGTGGGGCAGCGCTTCGACGCCGCGGTACACCCGCAGGCCCGGGCGGGAGATCCGCTCCAGGCCGTGGATCGCGGGCTCTCCGTCCGACGAGTAGCGCAGGTACAGACGCAGCGTGCCCTGCGGCCCCTCCTCCAAGACCTTGAAGGTGCGGATGAAACCCTCCTCCTGGAGGATTTTGGACAGCTCGAGCTTGACCTTGGAAGCCGGCACGTCGCAGCGGTCCTTGCCCACGAGCACCGCGTTGCGGATGCGGGTCAGGAGGTCGGCGATCGGATCAGTCATCGTCATCGCACACCCCCTACCAGCTCGCCTTGGTCACGCCCGGGAGGTAGCCCTCCAGGGCGAGCTTGCGGAAGCAGAGACGGCACAGCTCGAACTTCCGCATGTAGGCGCGCGGGCGGCCGCAGATCTTGCAGCGGTTGCGGTGGCGCACACGGAACTTCGGCGTCCGCAACGATTTGGCAACGAGACAGGTACGAGCCACTGCGCCCTCCTAACCTTTCACGAACGGGAAGCCGAGCTCCTGCAGCAGGAACCTGGCCTGGTCGTCGGTCTTGGCCGTGGTCACCACGGTCACGTTCATGCCCTTGGGGACCTCGACTTTCGTGTAGTCGATCTCCGGGAAGATCGAGTGGTCCCGGACCCCCATCGTGAAGTTCCCGCGCCCGTCGAACCCCTTCGGCGACAGCCCGCGAAAGTCGCGGACGCGCGGCAGCGAGATGTTGATCAGCCGGTCGAGGAACTCGTACATCCGGTCGCGCCGGAGCGTGACCGCGCAGCCGATCTGCATGCCGGCGCGCAGCTTGAACTGCGCGATCGAGCGCCGGGCCTTGCGAATCGTCGGCCGCTGGCCGGTGATCGCCGTAAGCTCGTCCACGGCCTGGTCCATCAGCTTGTTGTTGCGCGGCGCCTCGCCCAGGCCCATGTTGCAGATGACCCTGGTAATCCTCGGCACCGCCATCGGGTTGGAGATCCCGAACTCCTTCTCGAGCTTCGGGATCACTTCCTTCTCGTACTTCTCTTTCAAGCGCGCCATCGTACCCTCTCTTCCTTATTGGTCGAGAATCGCGCCATCGACCTTCGCGAGACGGACCTTGTGCCCGTCCTCGAGCACCTTGTAGCCGATCCTCGTCGGCTGGTTGGTGTCGCTGGAGATCACCATCACGTTCGACACCGCGATCGGCGCCTCCCGCTCCACGATCCCGCCGGCGACACCCTTGCCGGGGTTCGCCTTGGTGTGGCGCTTGAGCATGTTGACGTGCTCGACCACGACCCGGCCGGCCTTGCGGTCGACCCGCATGACCTTCCCCTTCTTGCCCCTGTCCTTGCCGGCGATGACCTGAACCTGGTCGCCCTTCTTGATCTTGAAGCTTTTCGTCATCGCCTCCTCCTAGAGCACTTCCGGCGCGAGCGACACGATCTTCATGAAGCGCCGCTCGCGCAGCTCGCGCGCCACCGGTCCGAAGACGCGGGTACCGATCGGCTCCTTCTGGGCGTTGATCAGCACCGCCGCGTTGTCGTCGAAGCGGATGTAGGAACCGTCCCGGCGCCGGTGGCTGCTGCGCGTCCGCACGATCACGGCACGCACCACCGTCCCCTTCTTCACCTGCGAGTCGGGGACCGCCTCCTTGACGGCACAGACAATCACGTCCCCAATCCGCGCATAACGGCCGGCGTTGGAGCCGCCGAGCTGGCGGATCGCCTGCAGCTTCTTGGCCCCGGAGTTGTCGGCCACCGTCAGCATCGTTCGCATCTGGATCATGACCGCCTCCTCACGAAGCCCGCTCGATCACGCGCACCACCCGGAACCGCTTGCTCCGGGAGATCGGGCGGCACTCCATGATCTGCACCTTGTCGCCGACCTTGCAGTCGTTCGCCTCGTCGTGCGCCGCGAACTTCCTCGCGCGCTGCACGAAGCGGTGGTAGAGCTTGTGCATGACCACGCTCTCCACCCTGACGACGACCGTCTTGTCCATGGCGTCGGACACGACGGTGCCGACCTTCGTGATCTTCTTGGTCCTGGTCGCGTTATCCATGGCTTACTCCGCTTCCCTGAGGCGCTCGGCGAGGATCGTCTCGACGCGCGCGATGTCCTTGCGCACGAGCCGGATCTTCGCCGGATTGGCGATCTGACCGGTGGCCTTCTGGAAGCGCAGCTTGAACAGCTGCTCCTTGAGCTCGGTCTCGGAGTTCCGCAGCTCCTCGATCGACTTCTCCCGCAGTTCCTTGGCTTTCATCGCACCAGCCCCCGTGCCACGAAACGGGTCTTGATCGGAAGCTTGTGGGCCGCCAGGCGCATCGCCTCGCGTGCCACGTCCTCCGTCACCCCTTCCATCTCGTACAGGATCCGCGCCGGCTTGACGACGCACACCCACTCCTCCGGCGCACCCTTGCCCTTGCCCATGCGGGTCTCGGCCGGCTTCTTGGTGATCGGCTTGTCCGGGAACACCCGAATCCAGATCTTGCCGCCGCGCTTCACGTGGCGGGTCATCGCGATACGGGCCGCCTCGATCTGCCGGGCCGTAACCCAACCGGGCTCGAGCGCCTGCAGGCCGTAGTCGCCGAACGACAGCTCACCGCCCCGGGTCGCGAGACCCCGGCGCCGGCCGCGCTGTTGCTTGCGAAACTTGACTTTCTTCGGCATCAACATAGCAGCACCTCATCCCTCACAATGCGCGCCGGTGAGCCTTGTTCCGGTGCAGCTCGCCCTTGTAGATCCACACCTTGACGCCGATCGCCCCGTAGGTCGTGAAGGCCTCGGCGAAGCCGTACTCGATGTCCGCCTTGAGCGTATGGAGGGGAAGCCGCCCCTCCTGATACCACTCGGAGCGGGCGATCTCGGCCCCGTTGAGGCGACCCGAACAACGGATCTTGACGCCCTGGGCGCCGAAACGCAAGGCGTTCTCCATCGAGCGCCGCATCGCGCGCCGGAAGGTGATGCGCCGGACGAGCTGACTGGCGATCGACTCGGCGATCAGCTGCGCCTCGATCTCCGGCCTCTGGATCTCCTGGATGTTGATGTGGATGTCCTGCCCGTAGACGGCGCGCAGCTCGGCCCCGAGCTTGTCCACCTCGGCGCCCTTGCGCCCGATGATGATCCCGGGCCGGGCGGAGAAGATGTTGACCCGGATCTTGTTGGCCGTGCGCTCGATGTCGATCTCGGCCACGCCGGCGTGCGACAGCCGGGTCTTGAGCGCCTTGCGCAGGCGCAAGTCCTCGTGCAGGAGCTTGGCATAGCCCGCGTCGGCGAACCAGCGCGAGCGCCACGTCTTGTTGTAGCCCAGCCTGAAACCGTACGGGTGCGTCTTCTGGCCCACGATCGCCTCCTACTTCTCGCGCTCCGCGACCTGCACGGTCACGTGGCAGAACTTGTGCAGCCGGGGGAAGACACGCCCCATCGACGCCGCACGGAATCGCTTCAGGGAGGGCGCCTGGTTGACCTGGATGCTGGCCAGCACCAACTTGCCGGCATCCACCCCGGGCATCTTCTGTTCGAGGTTGGCGACCGCCGAGCGGACGAGCTTCTCGAGATCGCGCGCGCAGCGCTTGTGAGTCAGCTTGAGCATGGCCAACGCCCGCGGGATGCCCTGGCCGCGCACGACATCGGCGACCAGCCGCACCTTCTGGGGAGAGCCCTTGTAGTAACGAAGTCGAGCTTGCGCTTGCATAGCTTCCCCCTAGTGGGCGGCGCCCTTCTCCTTGCGCGTCGCCGAGTGGCCGCGGAACGTGCGGGTGAGCGCGAACTCGCCCAGCTTGTGGCCGACCATGTTCTCGGTGACGAACACGGGAACGAACTTCTGACCGTTGTGAACGGCGATCGTGTGGCCCACCATCTCCGGAATGATCGTCGACCGCCGCGACCACGTCTTGATCACGCGGCGCTCGCGCGAGTCGTTGAGCTGCTCCACCTTCTTCAGCAGGTGGCCATCGATGAACGGTCCCTTGTGGACTGAACGAGCCATCCCGACCTCCCCTACTTCCGCCGCTTCACGATGAAGCGGGTGGTGCGCTTGCACGTGCGCGTCTTGTAACCCTTCGTCGGCTGCCCCCACGGGCTGACCGGGTGCCGGCCGCCCTTGGTCTTGCCCTCGCCGCCGCCGTGCGGGTGGTCGACCGGGTTCATGACCGTGCCGCGCACGTGACCGCGGCGACCGAGCCAGCGGGTGCGGCCCGCCTTGCCGATCGACACGTTCGAGTGGTCGAGGTTGCCGACCTGTCCGACCGTGGCCCAGCAGGTCGCGAGCACCAGCCGCATCTCACCCGACGGCAGGCGGAGCGTGACGTACGCACCCTCCTTCGCCATCACCTGGGCGCTCGCCCCGGCGGACCGCACCATCTGGCCGCCGTGGCCGGGCTTGAGCTCGACGTTGTGCACCAGGGCGCCGAGCGGGATGCTCTTGAGCGGCAGGGCGTTCCCCGGCACGATCTCGGCCTTATCGGCGGCCACCAGGGTCGTCCCCACGGCGACGCCGTCGGGCGCCAGGATGTAGCGCTTCTCGCCGTCGGCGTAGACCAGCAGCGCGATGCGCGCGGAGCGGTTGGGGTCGTACTCGATGCTGGCGACGCGCGCCGGCACGCCCCGCTTGTCGCGGCGGAAGTCGATGGCGCGGTAGCGCCGCTTGTGGCCGCCGCCGCGGAAGCGCAGCGTCTCGTGCCCCTCGTTGTTGCGGCCGCCGCTCTTGCTGATCCCGCGCGTCAGCGATTTCTCCGGCCGGTCCTTCGTGACCTCGCCAAAGTCCAGGCGCGTCATGAACCGGATGCCCGGAGAGGTCGGCTTGAATGATTTGAGCGCCATGAGCCTTCTCCCTACACCTGATCAAAGAACTCGGTGGTCTTCTCACCGGCCGCGAGGCGCACGTACGCCTTGCGCCAGTCGGGGCGCATGCCCGTGTAGCGGCCGAACCGCTTCTGCTTGCCGCGGACGTTGACCACACGGACCTCGATGACCTTGACCCCGAACAGCGTCTCGACCGCCTTGCGGACCTCGATCTTGTTGGCGTCGCGCGCGACCTGGAAGCACACGGTGTTCGTGGCCTCCTTCAGGTCGGCGGTCTTCTCCGTCACGATTGGGCGCAGAACGATCTGGCGTGGATCCTTCATGACGACAGCACCTCCGATAGCTGGACCAGGGCGCGGCGCGAGAAGACGAGTTCCTTCGCCTGCAGTACCTGGTAGACGTGGACGTGCATCGCGTCCGCCGTGTTCAGCTCCGGCCGGTTGCGGGTGGCCAGCAGCAGGTTGAGGTTGTCGTAACTGTCGATCAGCAGGACCTTCTCACCCGCCAAACCGAGGGTGCCGAGCCGCGCCACGAGTTCCTTGGTGCGGTGCGAGTCGACGTCGAGCGACTCGAGGACGCGCAGCCGGCCGCCGCTCAGGCGCTCGGCCAGCACCGACTTGAGCGCGTTCTTCTTCGCCTTGATGTTGACCTTGGGCTCGTAGGAGCGCGGTTGCGGCCCGAACGTCGTGCCGCCGTGCCGCCACAGCGGGGAGCGGGAGGAGCCGTGCCGCGAGCGTCCGGTCCCCTTCTGCTTCCATGGCTTCTTGCCGCCGCCCGACACCAGAGCCCGCGTCTTGGTCGCGTGCGTGCCGCTGCGCAGGCCGGCCAGGTACCCCTTGACCACCTCGTACACCAGGTGCGGACGCGCCGGGTACGAGAAGACCTCCGGCGGGAGCTCGATCTCGCCCACGACCTCGTTGTTCCAGTTGCGCACGTCGAGTTTCATGGTCCGCCCCCTTACCCCTTCGTCAGCCGCAGCAATGAGTTGCGGCCGCCAGGAACGGCACCCTTGAGGAAGAGCAGGTTGCGCTCAAGGTCCACCTTGACCACCTTCACGTGCTTCAGGGTGGTCTTGTCGCCGCCCATCCGCCCGGCCATCCTGGTCCCCGGGAAGACGCGGGACGGGTACGCCGACGGCCCGATGCCGCCCGGGGCCCGGTGGAACATCGAGCCGTGACTGGCGGCGCCGCCGCGGAAGTGGTGGCGCTTCATCGCCCCCTGGAACCCCTTGCCCTTGGAGGTGCCGACGACCCGGATCACGTCACCGACGGCGAAGATGTCGCACAGCACGGTGTCGCCGGGCTTCACCTCGGACCCCTCGGCGAGAGGGACCTCGGCGAGCATGCGCGTCGGCGGCACGCCGGCCTTGGCGAACGTCCCCTGCAGCGGCTTGGCGACGCGGCGCGGCGGCCGGCCATCGACGAGGCCGAGCTGCGCCGACTCGTAGCCGTCCGCGGCGGCGGTCCGCCGCAGCACGACGACGCACGGCCCCGCCTGCACGACGGTCACCGGAACGACCGCGCCGGAGTCGTCGAACAGCTGGGTCATGCCGATCTTCTTGGCGAGAATTCCTTGCACCATGGCCGGCCTCACTTCTTCCCGCCGTAGGCCTTGATCTCGACGTCCACCCCGGCCGGCAGCTCGAGCTTCATCAGCGCGTCCACCGTCTGCTGCGTCGGGTCGAGGATGTCGAGAAGCCTCTTGTGCGTGCGGATCTCGAACTGTTCCCGCGACTTCTTATCCACGTGCGGCGAGCGCAGCACGGTGAAGCGCTGGATCTGCGTCGGCAGCGGGATCGGTCCCGATACGCTCGCCCCCGTGCGCTTCGCCGTGTCCACGATCTCCGCCGTGGACTGGTCCAGGAGACGGAAGTCGTACGCCTTGAGCCGGATCCGGATCTTGTCCTTGACCATGGCCACTCCTACTCGATGATTTCGGTGATGGTGCCGGCGCCGACGGTGCGGCCACCCTCGCGGATCGCGAACCGCAGCGCCTTCTCCATCGCGATCGGCGTGATCAGCTCCACCTCCACCGCGATCCTGTCGCCCGGCATCACCATCTCAACCCCGGCCGGCAGGTACACCGACCCCGTCACGTCCGTCGTCCGGAAGTAAAACTGCGGCCGGTACCCCTTGAAAAACGGCGTGTGCCGA
>DAIDOU010000233.1 GCA_027458945.1 Acidobacteriota bacterium | reverse complement strand
CGACGTGGGCCGGCGGGCGGCCGACGACGCCGGCGCGCGCGTCTACGTCGGCTTCCGCTACCGGCCGGCGCTGGTCCCGTTCGCGCAGCGGCTCGCCTACTGGCTGGCGCGCGTGAAGCAGGGGGAGTACCCGCCGTACGCCGGGATCGCCTACGTCTGGGCGGCGGCGACGCCGGCCGGCACGCGGCTGCGCCACCCCGACTACCCGCGCTTGCTCCTCGTCGTGGTCCGCTCCGGCGCCGGCCGGCTGGGGACATGGGTCGAGGAGGAGCGCGACCTGCTCGCCGACGCGGCCGCGGCGTGCGGCGGGCCGCCGCCGCCGCTCTCCCACGTCGGGGTCATGACCGACGCCGACGACACGCAAGGGGAGGCGCGGGCGAGCTACGGCGAGATCGACCTCGAGCCGGCCCGCGCCGCCCTCACCCCTTGACCGCGAAGCCGCGCGCGACGAGCAGCGCTCGCAGCGCGTCGCGGCGGTCGCCCTGCAGCTCGAGCGCTCCCTCGCGCGCGGTGCCGCCGGTGCCGAGCGCGCGCTTGAGCTCGCGCAGCAGCTCCGCGACGAACGCGGCGTTGCGCGGCAGCCCGTCCACGACCGTGACGCTCTTGCCGCCGCGCCCCTTGCTCTCCAGGCGCAGCTTGGCCGTCACCTTGGCCGGGACGGCCTCCTCGAGCCGGCTCGAGCACTGGCAGCGCTCGGCGGGCCAGCCGCACGTCGGGCACAGCCGCCCGGCCTGCGTCGAGTACACCGGCCGGCCGCGCGTCTCGTCCATGCCCTCATTATCCGGCAGACGCCGCGGCGTGGGCGCTACTCGTAGCGCAGCGCTTCGATCGGGTCGAGCTTGGCGGCGCGGTAGGCGGGGTAGGTGCCGAAGAAGAAGCCGACCAGGCCGGAAACGCCGAACCCGGCCGCGACCGCCCACAGCGAGATGCTCGTCGTGAACGGGCTCAGCGCGCCGACCAGGTGCGACAGGCCGACGCCGACGAGGACGCCGGTGGCGCCGCCGACCAGGGCGAGGGTGATCGCCTCGGTGACGAACTGCTGCCGGATGTCGGCGCGGCGGGCGCCGAGCGCGCGGCGCACGCCGATCTCGCGCGTGCGCTGGGTGACGTTCATCAGCATGATGTTCATCACGCCGACGCCGCCGATGATCAGCGAGATCCCGGCGATCACCAGCATCGCGGCGGAGACGCCGCCGGTGATCTGGCGGAACGTGCGGATCGTGCGCTCCGGGGTGCGCACCGCGAAGTTGTTCGGCTGCGAGAACGAGAGGCCCCGGCGCTCGCGCAGGATCTGCGTGCCTTCCTCGATCGCGAGGTTGACCCACTCCGGCTTCTTCGGCACGGTGGCGATGACGCAGCCGTAGGTGCGCTTCACGTCGGGCCAGATGCGGTCGAAGATCCCGACCGGGATCTCGATCTGCTGGTCGGCGCCCGAGTCGAACAGGCCGCCCTTCTTCTCCATCACGCCGATGACGCGGAACGGGCGGCCGTTGATCTCGATCTCGCGCCCGAGCGGGTCGACGTGGGGGAAGAGCGCCTCGACGATCCCGGTGCCGATCGCCGCCACCGGCGCCGAGTGCAGCTCCTCGCCGGCGGTGAAGAAGCGGCCGTGCGAGACGAAGTGGTTGTTCGCCTCGGGGTAGTAGTGGGTGACGCCGCCGACCGAGGCGTTGTTGGTGCGGTTGCCGCGGTAGCGCACCTCGACGTTGGTGGTGACCCAGCGCTCCGGCGAGACGTAGGCGATCGCCGGGGCGTACTCCCGGATCGCCTCCGCGTCCGCGAGCGTGAGCACCGGGCGCAGGCGCTGCGCCTCGGGGAGCGGCCCGCCGCCGCCGAAACGGTCGTCGAGGCGCTGGAACTGCACCAAGGTCGCGCCGAAGTTCTGGAACTGGGCGATGAAGCTGCGGTTGAACCCCTGCACCAGCGAGACCATCACGATCACGGTCGCGACCCCGATGATGATGCCGAGGCAGGTGAGGAACGAGCGCAGCTTCTGGGCGCGGATCGTACGCAGCGCGGTGAGCACGTTCTCGCGCCAGGCGGCGACGATCGCATCGAGGCGGCCCATTCAGACCCCCGTCCGGAAGATCGTGGACCGTGGTCCGTGGTCAGTGGTCCGGGAAGAGACCGTGGGACGTGGATCGTGGTTCGTGGTTCGACAGAAGACCGTGAATCGTGTTTCGTGGGTCGTGGATCGAGAAAGAGGGGAGGCAGAACGCACCTCGCGTGGTTGCTCGCAGCGGACACGGCACGGCCGGGCTGTCGTCCCTTTGCCCTTTGCCCTTTCCCCTTTGCCTCTGCTCGCCCAACCGAGCGGCGTCCGTGGTCCGTGGTCCGTGGTCAGGGGAGAGGCCGTGGATGGTGGGTCGTGGATCGTGGGTCGAGAGAGCGCAAAGGCAGGACTCACAGCTGGCGGCCGGTCGCCGCGGACAGTACACGGCGCGGCTGTCGTCCCTTTGCCATTTGCCCTTTCCCCTTTGCCTCCGCTCGCCCACCCGAGCGAGGTCCGTGGTCCGTGGTCCGAAGAACCTCACCGGGAACCGGGGAGACGACCACGGGCGCTGGTGATGTTGGCGGGCGGCGCCGCACTGGCCCTGCTCGCGACCGGATGCGCGAGCACCGCCCGCCCGGAACGTCGCGGGCCGCGCACCGCGGCGCACCCCGCGACCGCGGCGTCGAAGCCCGGCGCCGTTGAGGAGGGGCTCGCCTCCTGGTACGGCGAGCCGTATCACGGGCGGCCGACCGCATCCGGACCCAGGTACGACATGTGGGCGATGACCGCCGCGCACCGCACCCTGCCGTTCGGCACGGTCGTGCGGGTCACCAACCTCGACTCGAAGCGGCAGGCCGAGGTCACGATCAACGACCGCGGTCCGTTCGTGGCCGGCCGCATCCTCGACCTGTCGCGGAGGGCGGCCGAGGCGCTGGGCGCGATCGGGCCGGGCGTGATCCCGGTGCGGCTCGAGGTGGAGCGCGTCGGGGACGGTATGGTCGACGACCCGTGCTGGGAGGTCCAGGTCGGCGCCTTCGCTCGGGCGGAGAACGCGGCGAGGGCCCGCGTCAACCTCCAGCGCCGCGGGCTCGCCGTGCGCTTGGCGCCGGCCGGAGGCGGCCTCACCCGCGTCCGCGCGACCGGCCTGGCGGGGAGAGGGAAAGCGCTCGACCTCGCGGCGTCGCTCGCGGCCGCGTACCCCGGAGCGGTGGCGGTTCCGTGCGGAGGCGGTTGGTGAGAACGCGCCTGGCGCTCGCCGCGCTCGCGCTCGCCGTCGCCGGCGCCGCCGCGGGCCAGGACGCACCGCCGCTGGTGATCGAGACGCTCCCGGCCTCGCTCGCCGGGCGGTGGCTCTTCCGCATCGGCAACGACCCCGCGTTCGCCAGCCCGTTCCGGGAGCAGCGCAACTGGCAACGGATCCGCGTGCCGGGGGCGTGGGAGCGTCAGGGGTGGCCGGAGTACAGCGGGCACGCCTGGTACCGGCTCTCGTTCGTGGTTTCCTCCGACCTCGCGGGGGTCGACCTCGGCCTCGACCTCGGGCGGATCGGCGACGTCGACGAGGTGTTCCTCAACGGCCGGCGGATCGGCGGCACCGGCTCGTTTCCCCCGCGGTTCGACAACGCGACGTTCGCCCACCGCTACTACCTGATCTCCCAGGACGTCGTCCGGCTCGGCCAGCTCAACGAGTTGGCGATCCACGTGTACAGCGTCTCGCGCTTCGGCGGCCTGCTCGGCCCAGCCCCGGTGCTCGGCCGCTACCGCGCCGTCCTCGCCCGCGAGGTGTTCCGCGACATCGGGGCGTATGGGATCGCGATCCTGTTCCTGACGCTCGGCGTCCTTCACCTGCAGCTGTTCGTCGCCCAACGCGACATGCTCGAACACCTCTCGTTCGCCGGGGTGATGGCCGCAAGCGCCGTGTTCGTCGTCGCGCACGCCAGCTGGGGTCCGGCGCTCGTGGTCGGGTATGGCGTCTCGTACCGACTCGCCGTCGCGGCGCTCCTCGTCGGCGTCGCCCTGTTCCCGGCGATCGCCTACCGGCTCGCCGGGCGGCCGCAACCGGTGGCGCTCCTCGGCCTGGAGACGTTGCTTGCCCTCGGGGCGGCGTTTACCCTGGCGTGGCGCAGCGAGGGTGAGCTGCAGTTCTGGCTCTACGCCGGCGAGGCCGCCGCGCTGCTCGTCGCCGTGGTCGCGCTCCGTCTCGGCGCCTCGCTCCTCGGCCGCCGGCGCTGCGCCCTCCCGGCGCTCATAGCCACCACGCTGTTCGCCGTCGCGCTCATCCTCGACGTGTTGGTCGACGCCGGCGCGCTGCCGCGCACTCGCCTTCTCGGCGGCGAGTTGCTCGCGCTCGTGGCGCTGGTGCCGTTAGCCTTCTGCATGTCGCTCGCGCTCTCGCTCAACTGGATGCAACGCCGCTGCGGCGAGCCGACCGACGCGATGACCGGTCTGATGACGCGCGAGCGCTTCGCCGATCGGCTCGCCTCCGAGATGCTGCGGGCGCGGCGCAGCGGGTCGCCGCTCGCCATCGCGGTCCTCCGCCTGACCGTCGCGGATGCCGGCGGCGAGCGCACCCAGCCCGCCGCCGACACCGTCGCGAGCCTGCGCCGGGCGCTGCGGCAGATCGACCTGCTCGCGCGGTACGACGAGGAGACGTTCGCGCTCCTCCTCGCCGAGACCGACGAGCACGCCGCCATGGCGATCATCGAGCGGTTGCGGCGGGGCGCCAACGAGCGCGCCGGCGACCGCGCCTCCCGCACCCGGGTCACCGTCGGCCTGGCCCAGGTCCGCCCGGGCGGCCATCTTTCCGCCGGCGAGTTGCTCCGTGAGGCCGAGGCGGCGCTGTACGCGGCCGTCAGCGAAGGCGGCGACTGCACCGCCACCGCGCCCTAGCCACAGGGTGAGCGGGCTCCCGCGCCGGCGTGAGCTGCCCTCGCGGCTGCGGCATCCACAGAGCTGAACGGCGAATCCAAACCGCCGGACATCGAACGGCCGTTTGGGGACCGCAGTACGGCGAAACCCGGCACAGGCGTTGCATTGCAGCGGCCGGTAGTTGTGTGTCCGTGTCTGTAGTATTGTGACCATTTTTGAGGGTCGACCGCGAGGGATCGACTCCGTTCCGGGAAGGAGGTGGGCGCCTGAGCTTTCCGAACTCTTGGATGTGAGCCATCAGAGGCGCCAGACCCCTGGCGCCATGAAGGTAGCCACAAAGCACGAGGAAGCAAGGAGGAAAGGATGAAGCGATTTGTTCTGTTGGCACTGCTCATCGGGTTCGCAGCGGCGCCGCTGTTCGCCCAGATGCCGACCGGCACCATCTCCGGCCACGCATCGGACGGGAAGCTGCCGCTGCCCGGCGTGACCGTGACCGTGACCTCCCCGAACCTGCAGGGGGCCCGCACCACGGTCACCAACGAAAACGGCGACTACACCTTGCCGTTCCTGCCCCCCGGCGACTACCGGGCGCGGTTCGAGCTGCAGGGTTTCCAGACGATCGACACCACGGTCAAGGTCAACGCCGCCCAGACCCAGCGGGTGAACGCGACCATGCCGCAGGCCAAGGTCGCGGAAGAG
>DAIDOU010000232.1 GCA_027458945.1 Acidobacteriota bacterium | reverse complement strand
GTCGCTCGGGTCGACGACGATACGGGCGATCTGGCCGGCGTCCGCCAGGCCGGCGAAGCGCCACGTCGCGCCGGCGTCGGGCGAGACGTAGACGCCGCGCCCGGTCATGACGTCGTTGCGGATGTTGGCCTCACCGGTTCCAACCCACACCACGTTCGGGTTCGAGGGCGCGAGCGCGAGCGCGCCGATCGAGGCGACCGGCTGCTTGTCGAACACCTCCTTCCACGAGTTGCCGCCGTTCGTGGTCTTGAACACGCCGCCCGCGGCCGCTCCGACGTAGAACGTGTCCGGGTGGCCGGGGACGCCGGCGATCGCCGTGACCCGTCCCCCCGCGATCGTCGGGCCGATCGCGCGGAACTTCAGCCCCGCCATGACGTCCGGCGGCTCTTTCGGCTCGGGGACCACGGCGGCGAGGACCGCCGTCGCCAGAGAAAAGACCGCGACACACAGGACGACGTTGCGCACGCCGCGAAGACTCTCTCTCATCGCTTTCGCTCCTTCCATGGCCGTCTCGCCGGCCATCTGGCCACACCGGACGATCGGCTCCCTACGTTCTCCGCGCCCGTCGACGGCGCGGGCCGAGCGCTCGGCCGGCGCCCGTTGTACCACCGTTCCGGGAGCCGTCAACAACCTCGGTCCGCCGGCGGCGGGGCGAAGCCTGGCTTTACGAGGTTGCACACTCGGAGTACAGTCAAGCGGAGAGGATCACGACCATGGACCCACGATCTCAGTCCAACATCCGCGTCCGGACCGTTCTCTCTCTCGCGGCGAGTGCCCTGCTCGCGCTGCCGGCCCTGCTCGGGACCGGGTGCGTGAGCGCGAGGTACGCGCCGGCCAAGGCCGTCCCCAACGACGCCGAGCTCGGCGCTCGCCTCACCGACCTCGGCGCGGCCTACGAGACGATGGACGTGGCCAAGATCACGCCGTTTTACGCACCGGACGGCTACGAGCTGTCGTTCGACACGCCGCTCCCGTTCTCGACCGGCGGCGCCGAGCACACCGAGGTCCTCGCGACGCTGCTCGGGAAGGTGCAGTCGCTGCACGTCGCGTGGGCGCCGACGTTCGACGCCTGGCGCGACGGCGACCGCGCCTGGACGAACCGCCAGTTCACCCTCACCGGGGTGACCAGGGCCGGTGCGCCGTTCACCTACCAGGGGTGGCAGAGCGTGGTCTGGGAGAAGCGGGCGGGGACGTGGCTGGTCTGGTACGAGCACTTCGGCGGCGGGCCGCAGCTGGCCAAGGCCGAGGTCGCGGTCGTTCCGCCCCCGCCGCCGCCGGCCGCGGCGCCGACACCGGCGCCGCTGAAGTTCGCCGACGTGTACTTCGACTTCAACCGGGCGGACCTCCGCGTCGATCAGCTCGCGGCGCTCGCGGAAGACGTCAAGTTCCTGCAGGCGGACCCGACCCTCAAGGTCGTGATCGAGGGTCACTGCGACGAACGCGGCGGGGAGAGGTACAACGACGGCCTCGGCGAGAGGCGCGCCGAAGCCGTGAAGGGGTACCTCGTCGCCCACGGCGTCGCCGCCGACCGGTTGCAGACCGTCTCGTTCGGCAAGCGCAAGCCGTTCGAGCTCGGATCCGGCGAGCAGGTCTGGCAGGCGAACCGGCGCGCCCACTTCGTGCTCGCGAAGTAGGCGGGCGCCGCGGCGCAGCGGCCGGCGCTCAGGCGAGCTCCAGCGCCTCCAGCGCCACGGCCGCCAGCAGCCGCACCCCGAGCGGCAGCACGCGCTCGTCGATGTCGAAACTCGCGCTGTGGTGCGGGTGCGGGTGGCCATCGCCGATCCCGAGCAGCGCGAACGCCCCCGGCACGCGCTGCAGGTAGTAGGCGAAGTCCTCCCCCCCCATGACCGGAGCCACGGCCCTGACGGCGTCGCCGCCCAGCTCGCGCGCGGCGACGCGGCGCACGAGCTCGATCGACCCGGCGTCGTTGACCAGCGGCGGGTAGCCGTCGATGTAGGTGAACGCCACGGTCGCGCCGAACAGGCGGCTGGTGGCCTCACACACCTCCTCGAGCCGCCGCTTGACCGCGAGCTGCGTCGCCGGGTCGAACGTCCGCACCGTGCCGGTCATCGTCACCTCGTCCGGGATGATGTTGTGCACCCGGCCGCCGTGCACCGTCGTGAACGACACCACGACCGGCTCGAGCGGGCTCGTGAACCGGCTGACGATCGTCTGCGCCGCGATCACGACTTCGGCGGCGGCCACGACCGGGTCCACGGTCAGGTTCGGTTGCGAGGCGTGGCCGCTGCGCCCCCGGACGGTCACCTCGAAGTTGTCCGCCTGGGCCATCGTCGCGCCGGCGTGCAGCCCGACGACGCCGCTCGGCAGCGGCTGCCACAGATGGAGCCCGAAGACCGCGTCCACGCCGTCGAGGGCGCCCTCTGCGATCATGCGCGCGGCGCCGCCCGGCGGGCTCTCTTCGGCGGGCTGGAAGAGAAACACGACGTTCCCCGCCATCGCCTCGCGGCGGGCGGCGAGGAGCCGGGCCGCCCCCATCACGATCGCCATGTGCCCGTCGTGGCCGCAGGCGTGCATGACGCCGGAGTTCTGCGAGCGGTAGCCGTGGTCGGCGACCTCGTCCACCGGCAGCGCGTCCATGTCGGCGCGCAGCGCCACCGTCCGGCCCGGACGCCCGCCGCGCAGCACGCCCCGCAGGCCGGTGCCGCCGCACGCGCGAACCTCGATCCCGGCCGACTCCAGGAACGCGCGGATCACCGCCGCGGTCCGCTCCTCGGCGAACGCCAGCTCGGGGTGGCGGTGGAAGTCGCGCCGCCACTCCACGAGCGCCCCGGCCATCGCTTCGGCCTCAGCTGCGAGCGTGCCCATCGTTGCCTCCTTCCGCGACCGTCGCGTCAGCCCTCCGTTCCGGCTGTGGCGCCCGGGCCTGGGCGCACGAGGGTGACCGCCGCGGCGGCGAACGTGACCGCCCCGTTGACCGCGAGGCCGGCGAATCCGGCGTTGACGCCCAGGAACGGGTCGTGGCCGCTCGCGATGAGGGCCACCACGACCGCGACGCCGGCCACCAGGCCGAGCGTGACCGGCGCGGCGGTGACGCGACGGGTGAAGACGCCGAGCGCGATGCCGGGGAAAAGCTGCGCGATGCCGTCGTAGCCGAAGATCAGCAGCGTCACCAACTCGGTCGGCGACCACAGCGCGAGGGCGAGCGCGGCGGCGGCGATCAGCAGCATGAACGCCCGCGACGCGCGCATCAGGTGCGCCTCGCTCACCGCGGTGCGGCGCAACGGCAGGTAGAGGTTCTTCGCCACCAGCGTCGAGGCGCCGAGCAGGAGCATCGCCGCCGGCACCATGGCGGTGACCGCGCCGGCGCCGCCGACGAATCCGGCGAACCACCCCGGAAAGCTGCGACCGACGAGCGCGAGCAGCGCGGTGTCGGGGTTGGCCAGTCCCGGCATCACCAGCAGCGCGGTGAACCCGACAAAGAGGACGAGCACAACCGGCAGCTGGTAGAGCGGCATGATCACCGCGTTGCGCCGTAGCGTGCGGTCGTCCTTCGCCGAGAAGGCGGACGCGAACGTGTGCGGCCAGCAGTAGTACCCCAGGCCGGTGAGGAGCACGGTGCTCACCACCCAGCCGACGCCCATCGTCGTCGTCCCCCCCGGGAAGGTGAGGTAGGCCGGGTGGCGCCGGATCAGCTCGGCGAACATCTTCCCGACGGAGCCGAAGTACATCGCCGGCAACCCGACC
>DAIDOU010000231.1 GCA_027458945.1 Acidobacteriota bacterium | reverse complement strand
GAGCACGTACGGCCACGCGGTCCGCACCGCGGACGCGACCTCGAGGCCGCGGCCGCGCCCGCTCGCCGCGGTGAGCGCCCAGATCAGGCCGGTGGCGGCCGCCATCCGCACCCAGGTGCCGGTCAGCGCCGGCACCTCCCCGGCCATCCCCGCCTTCGCGAGCACGAGGCCGATCCCCTGGCAGGCGGCGCCGACCAGCGCCATCGCGACCCCGCGAACGTCGTGGCGCGCGGCGCCGGTGCCCTCCCTGCGCTCCCCCACCACCCAGGCCACCCCGGCGAGGGTGACCGCGATGCCCGCCAGCGCCATCGCGCCGGGTCGCTCGTGCAGCAGGACGAGGCCGGCCCCCGCGGCGAACACCGGCGCCAGCGCCATCACGAGCAGCGCGAGTCGCGGCCCGATGCGGCGCAACGCCTCGAACAACGCGAGATCCCCGATCACCAGACCGACGACGCCGCTCGCGGCCAGGTAGGCGATGCGCCGGCCGTCGAGCGCCGCGAGGTCGGGGCCGCCCGCCAGCATCGCGAGCGTGAGCAGGACGAGCGCCAGCGGCAGGCGCAGGAGGTTCGTGCGCAGCGCCCCGAGACGGCGCGCGGCCTCGGCGAAGAAGAGGCCGGTGAACGCCCACGAGAGCGCCGTGGCGAGGGCGGCGAGTTCTCCGGTCGGCATACGGGCCGGCGAGTGCCGGCCGCCCAGGATACGCCCCCGGCCCGGGCTGTTTCTCCGCTCACCGTAGGCGCGGCAGGGCGGTGCTACCCTCGGCGTGGAGGCTGTCATGGACGATCTCTCCGGTTGCCCCGCGGATCGCCTTTTCGGACCCCGCACCCCGGACCCCGGACCCCGCGGCCGGACGCGGCGGCGTCCCGCCGCTGAATGGCACCACACGACGATCTGCGCCGTGCGCCGCGACGGCGTCACGGCGATGGCGTGCGACGGCCAGGTGACGCTCGGGAACACGGTCCTCAAGCACGGCGCCAGCAAGCTGCGGCGCCTCGGCGGCGGCCGCGTCCTGGTCGGGTTCGCCGGGTCGGTCGCCGATGCGCTCGCGCTGTTCACGCGCTTCGAGGCCAAGATCGAGGAGTTCGCCGGGAACCTCGAGCGAGCTTCGGTCGAGCTCGCGCGCGACTGGCGCACCGACCGCGCCCTGCGCCACCTCGAGGCGATGATGATCGTCGCCGACCGCGAGCACCTGCTGCTGCTGTCGGGCTCGGGCGAGGTGGTGATCCCGGACGACGGCGTAATGGCGATCGGCTCCGGCGGGTCGGCCGCGCTGGCGGCGGCGCGGGCCCTGGTCGCGCACTCGCAACTCGGGGCGGCCGACATCGTCCGTGAGGCGCTGCTCATCGCTTCGGCGATCGACCTCTACACCAACGACCACATCACCGTGGAGGTGGCGCCGTGAGCGCGACCGTGTACACGCCGCGCGAGATCGTCACCGAGCTCGACCGCTACATCGTCGGCCAGGGCGCCGCCAAGCGCGCCGTCGCGGTGGCGCTGCGCAACCGATGGCGCCGGCGCCAGCTCCCGGAGGAACTGCGCCGCGAGGTGACCCCCGCCAACATCATCCTGATCGGCCCCACCGGCGTCGGCAAGACCGAGATCGCGCGCCGCCTCGCCCGGCTGGCCAACGCCCCGTTCGTCAAGGTCGAGGCGTCCAAGTTCACCGAGGTCGGGTACGTGGGGCGGGACGTGGACTCGATCGTGCGCGACCTCGTCGAGGCCGCGGTCGCGACCGTGCGCGCCGAGCGCGCGGTCTCGGTCGAGGTGGCGGCCAAGCGGGCGGCCGAGGACCGCCTCGTCGATCTGCTCCTGCCCGCTTCCCCCGGCGAGGAACGCGAGGAGTCGCGGCGGGCGCTGCGCCGGCTGCTGCGCGAGGGCTCGCTCGAGGAACGCGAGGTCGAGATGGAGGTGGCACAAACCCACACTCCGACCCTCAACCTATTCGGCGGACAGGGGATGGAAACCATCGAGATGAACCTGCGCGACGCCCTCGGCGGAATGTTCACCAAGCGGGAGCGGCGCACGATGACCGTGCGGGAGGCGCGCGTGCTCCTCGAGGCCGAGGAGATCGAGCGCTTGGTGGACCGCGAGACGGTGGAGCGGGAGGCGGTCGAGCGCGCGCAGGAGAGCGGCATCGTGTTCCTCGACGAGATCGACAAGATCACCTCTCGCGGCAGCGGCGGCGCCGGCCCGGACGTGTCGCGCGAGGGGGTGCAGCGCGACCTGCTGCCGTTCGTGGAGGGAACGACGGTCAACACGCGCTACGGCCCGGTCGCGACCGACCACGTGCTGTTCATCGCGGCCGGCGCGTTCCACGTCGCCAAGCCGTCGGACCTGATCCCCGAGCTGCAGGGGCGCTTCCCGGTCCGGGTGCAACTGGACCCGCTGTCCGAGGACGACCTCGCGCGCATCCTGACGGAACCCAGGCACGCGCTTCTCAAGCAGCACCAGGCGCTCCTCGGCGCCGAGGGGGTCGAACTGGAGGTGACGGCGGACGCCGTCGCCGAACTCGCCCGCATCGCCGCGGAGCTGAACCGCAGCGGCGAGAACATCGGTGCCCGCCGCCTCACCACCGTGCTCGAGCGGGTTCTCGAGGAGGTCTCGTTCACGGCGCCCGAGCGCCGGGGCAGCCACGTCACGGTCGACGCCGCCGCGGTCCGCGCGGCGCTCGCCCCGTTGCTCGCGCACGAGGACCTCGCGCGCTACGTGCTCTAGGAGCCTGTCGCGCATAGACTCCGGCTGCGGCTCGCGCTGGCATCCCGCCGGCTGCGTTGGCCTGCGCGAAATGTCCTCGACGTAGGCTACCGCTACGTCTGCGGGCATTTCGCTTGTCCGCCTTGCCAGCGGGCGCCATCGCGACCCTCGCTTTCGTCGCGATGCGCGACAGGCTCCTGGCGGCGGGCGGTTTGCTACAGTGACGGGGATGAACCATCGCCGCGCGCTCCATCTCGCGGTGGTCGCGGCGGTCGCGC
>DAIDOU010000230.1 GCA_027458945.1 Acidobacteriota bacterium | reverse complement strand
GCCCACGCCGGTGATCTCCTCGGTCATCAGGCGGAACACCGGGAGCTTGCCGTGCAGGCCGCGCAGCTGCAGGTTGCCGAGGTGCTCGGTGGGGAACAGGTGCGCGACCGAGCGCTGCGTCGCGCCGCCGAGCACGATCTGTCCCGCCTGGGCGACGATCTCCTCGAGCCTGGCCGCGACGTTGACCGCGTTGCCGAGCACGGTGTAGTCGACGCGCGTGGCGGAGCCGATCTCGCCGACGACGACGAGGCCGGAGTTGATCGCCATGCGCACCTCGACGACGTCGAGCCCGGCCAGCTCGCGCTCGCGGTTCCAGACCTTCAGGCGCCGGCGCAGCGCCATCGCTGCCAGCACCGCGCGCTCGGCGTGGTCGGCCTGCTCGAGCGGCGCGCCGAAGAACGCCATCGCAGCGTCGCCGATGAACTTGTCGAGCGTGCCGCCGAACTCGAACACCGAGTCGGACGCGAGGGTGAAGAACTCGCCGAGGAAGCGCGCGACGTCGGGCGGGTCCATCCCCTCGCAGCGGGCGGTGAACCCCACCAGGTCGGCGAACAGCACCGACACCTCGCGCGTCTCGTGGCGCTCGTCCTCGCTCCCGGGCCGCTGCCGCCCAACGATCGCCTCGACGACGGCGGGCGAGTGGTAACGCTCCAGCCGCTCGCGGGCGCGGCGCGCCTCGCGGATGTGGTCGTTGAGACGGGCGCGGTCGATCGCGACCGCGGCGTAGTTGGCGAGGGCGGTGAGCAGGTCGAGGTTCTCGGCGGTGAAACACTCGGTCGCGAGCGGCGTGTCCACGAAGAGGACGCCGATCACCGCGTCGCGGTGCCACAGCGGCGCGCACATCGCGGAGCGGATCTGGTGCAGCCGCACGGAGAGTCCGGCCGCGAACCGCTCGTCGGCCTGCGCGTCCGAGGTGAGCACGGCGACCTTCTGCCGGCTGACCAGGTCGAGGATCGTCTGCGACACCGGCGCGTCCGCGAGCGACGCGCCGCCGCGCGAGCGGGCGATACGCAACTCCGCCTGGCCCTCGGGGTTGAAGAGCAGGATGTAGGCGCGCTCCGCCGGGAGCTGGTTGAACACCGCCTCCATCACCTTGACCAGCACCGGCTCGAGCTCCTCGACCTCGAGCAGCGTGCGCGCAACCTGCGCCAGCGCCTCGAGCACGCGCTCGCGCGGCGTCGCCCCGGCCCCGGCGCCCTTGCGCGACGGCTCCGGCTCGAGCGGGAAGTCCTCGCGAAACTCCTCCAGGGTGCGCAGGAACGTGGCGGAGTTGACCGCGAGGCCGGGCGACGAGTCGCCGCGGTGGAACGAGAGGGTGAAGTTCCCGACCTGGACGAGGTCGCCCTCGGTCAGCATCGCGTCGGTGGCGTAGCGATCGTTGATCTTGACCCCGTTTGTCGATCCGAGGTCCACGATCCACCAGGTGTCCCCGCGCTGCTCCACGCGGGCGTGGTGGCGGGAAACGGAGAAGTCCTTGAGCACCAGCTGATTGTCGGACGTCCGTCCGATCCCGGTGGGCGAGGTCACCAGACGCAGCCGCCGCGGCACGTCGCCTTCACTCCAGCGCAACTCGGGCATGCCGTCATTGTAGCGCGCGGCGGAACCGAGGGGGCCAATGGTATGGTTCACCGGTGCGGAACCGGGTCGGGCTCGCCCTCGCGGCCGTGCTGGTTGGCGCGGTCGTGGTGGCCTACCTGCCTGCGTTGCGCGCCGGATTCGTCTGGAACGACGATACCTACCTGACCGGCAACGCGACCCTCGACGAGGCCGGCGGGCTGCGGCGGATCTGGGCCGACCCGCGCGCCAACGAGCAGTACTACCCGGCGGTGTTCACCTCGTTCTGGGTCGAGAAGCGCCTGTGGGGACTGCACCCGTTCGGCTACCACCTCGTCAACGTCCTGCTGCACGCCGGCTCGGCGCTGTTGCTGTGGTGGCTGCTGCGGCGCCTCGGGCTCCCGGGCGGGTGGCTCGCCGCGGCGCTGTTCGCGCTCCACCCGGTGTGCGTCGAGTCCGTCGCCTGGGTGACGGAGCGCAAGAACACGCTCTCGCTCCTGCTCACGCTGCTCGCCGCGCACGCCTACCTCGCTTCGGCCAGCGCCCGTGACGCCCCCGCCGGGCCGCGTGGCCGGCGGACGGCGCCGCCCGGGCCGTGGTACCGGACCCCGCGGGCGCTGTACGGCGCCGCGTTCGCGCTCTTCACGCTGGCGCTGCTCGCCAAGACGACCGCCGCGGTCCTCCCGGCGGTGCTGCTGGTCATCGCCTGGTGGCGCAAGGGGAAGGTGCGCTGGGCCGACGCGCGGCCGCTGCTGCCGTTCTTCGCCGCCGGCGCCGCCCTCGCCCTCAACACCGCCTGGCTCGAACGGGCGATGGTCGGCGCGAGCGGGGCGGAGTGGTCGCTCTCCGCGCTCGGACGGATCGTCCTGGCCGGGCGGGTGCTCGCGTTCTACATCGGTAAGCTCGTGTGGCCGGCCGGGCTCGCGTTCATCTACCCGCGCTGGACGATCACGCCGGCAGCGTGGTCGCAGTGGCTGCCGGCGTTGGCGGCGCTCGCGGCCGTGGCGGCGCTCGCGGCGCTGCGGCGGCGGATCGGCCGCGGCCCGCTCGCGGGTGCCCTCCTGTTCGGCGGCGTGCTCTTCCCGGCGATGGGGTTCTTCAACGTGTACGCGATGCGCTACTCGTACGTCGCCGACCACTTCGCCTATCAGGCGGTCGCGGTGTTTTCGGCCGCCCTCGCGGCCGGCGCCGCCGGGCTGCTGGAGGGGAAGGGAAGGGCGCTGCGGTCGGCCGCCGCCGCCGCCGGCGTGCTCGTCGTCGCGACCCTCGCGATCCTCACGTTCCGCCAGGCGCGGACCTACCGCGACGCCGACACGCTGTGGCGCGACACGCTCGCCGCCAACCCCGACTGCTTCATGTGCTGCAACAACTACGGGTACTCGCTGTACGCGCGCGGGCGGGTCGCCGATGCGGTCGCGTTGTTCGAGCGCTCGCTGCGCCTGCAGCCGGACAACGCGCCGGCGTTGCTCAACCTCGCCCGCGTCGACGAGGACCGCGGCGACCTCGACGGCGCGATCGCTCGCCTGCGCGTCGCGCGCCGGGTCGCGCCCGGCAACACCACGGTGATGGTCAACCTGGCGACCGACTACACGAAGACGGGGCGCTACGACGAGGCCAAGGCCGAATACCAGCAGGCGCTCGCGCACCCCTCGGGCGACGACTACCTGGCGCACAACGGGCTCGGCGTGGCGCTCATGCACGAGGGGGACGTCGCCGGCGCCGTGGAGCAGTTTCGCGCCGCGTTGCTGGCGAGGCCCGGCTACTGGATGGCCCGCGCCAACCTCGAGCGGGCGCTGCCGCGTCTCGGGGTGCCCGCGGCGGAGCCTCCGCGGCCCTGAGCCGTTCCGGCGGCCCACCTCCACGCGGGGAGAGGAATCGTTTCAAACGGAGCTCTGTTGTCCCCCTGTCGGCCGCGGGCGTAAGATCGCCGGTCGGGTCGGCCGCCGCTCTCGGGGCGGTCGCAGGGGGGCTCGAATGGCCGTTGCAGCAGGTCGTGAAGCCGGCCGCCGGCGGTCGGCGGCATCGTTCGCCGGAACGGCGCTGGCGGGGCTCGCACCCGCCCTCGCGCTGCTCGGCGGTCTCGCGGCCTCGTCGTGCGCCCGTTCGGGCGGCGTGCCCACCTCTCCGAACGCGCCGGTCATCCTGATCTCGATCGACACGATGCGGGCGGACCACCTGCCCGCCTACGGCTACACCAAGATCGCGACGCCGAACCTCGACCGCCTCGCGAGCGACGCCTGGCTGTTCGAGAAGGCCTACACGCCGTGCCCGATGACGCTGCCCGCCCATACCACGATGCTGACCGGCGAACTCCCCCCCGAGCACGGCGTCCGCAACAACATCGGCTTCGTCTTCGACGGCAAGACACACCCCAGCCTGCCGGTCCTCCTAAAGGAACACGGCTACGCGACCGGAGCGGCCGTCTCCTCGTACGTGCTGCGCTACGAGACCGGCCTCGGGCCGCTGTTCGACTACTACGAGGACTCGGTGGGGATCGCCCCCGGCGTCGAGTCGGTGCACTACCGGCGCTCCGGCGACAAGACCGCGGCGTTCGCAGAGAAGTGGATCGCCGCCCACGACGGCAAGCCGTTCTTCTTCTTCTTCCACATCTACGAGCCGCACCTCCCGTACGACCCGCCGGAGCCGTTCCGGAGCCGCTACGGCGTGACGTACGACGCCGAGGTCGCGACCGCCGAC
>DAIDOU010000229.1 GCA_027458945.1 Acidobacteriota bacterium | reverse complement strand
AGCTCCGCCATCCTCTCGCGCAGCCGCGCGGGCGCGCCCTCCGGCTGCGGACCGTAGCCGTTTTGCCGCCGCTGCACTTCCAGCCTCGCCTGCGAGTAGGCGAACTCGAGGCGGACCTTCTCCTCCATCATGCGGGCGAGTTCGACCTGCTGCGGGCGGAACGCCTCCAACGCGACGATCTCGTCCTCGAGCTCGCGCAGCACCAGCGCGGTGCGCCAGCGCAGGACCGCCTTCGACACGTGCACGTCGACGAAGATGTGGTCGCCGACGTAGAGGATCTCCTCCCCGGCCGTCCCGAGGTACTCCTCGACCTGGGCCGCGTCGCCGCCGACGTACACCCCGGGCTTCCTGATCCCGGTCGGGCACGGCCGCAGCAGCCCGTCCGCCGTCGCCAGCTCGAACGCGGGCATCCGCTGGGTGAAGAACTCGGGCTTGCGCGCCGAGACGATCACCAGCTCGAAGAGGTCGCGCCACCCGGTCCCGGCCGGCAGGAACGGCGCCAGCGCGTGCGCCATCATGCGGTCGGTGTACGCCCAGTCGGAGTTGGTGATGAGCAGCAACCGCTTGCCCGCCTCGCGCTGGTCGAGCAGGGTGAGCGCCACGTCCGGGTCGCGCTCGACGAACGTGCCGGGCGCGGCCGTGATCTCGGCCTTCAGCTCGCCCTCGAGGTGCGCCTCGTCGATCCCCCGCCGCACCAGGCGGTGCAGGTCGGCGTAGCCGAGCGCCCCGGGGGTCGCGCCCGCGTCGAGGCGGTCGACGAGTTGCGCGTACATGCACGCCTCGGAGAGCGAGAACAGCGTGTTGAGGAACGCCCAGCGCGGCTCCGCGAGGTCGACGAGCGTGCGCCCGTAGACCGCCCGCTGGCGCTCGAACTCGAGCGGAGCGGTGCCGTGGCAGGCCCGGGTCACGTAGCCGAAGCGGTTCGCCTTGACCAGGTTCCCGAGCTCGGTGTCGATGATGAGCCCGCGCGTGACCAGCGCGGCGTCGAACTCGAGCTCGCCGGCCGGCAGGCCGAAGTCGACCAGCTTCCCCTGCAGGTGCCGGTACGCCCGGTGCTCCCACGGCTCGACGTGGTAGTGGACCAGGGTGTAGTCCATGTCGTAGCCGACCGCGCGGATGGCGCGCATGTTCAGCGTGCGGTTGCAGTAGATCCGGCGCCCTGCCGGCGGCAACTGGATCGTCTCGATCGGCTCCGTCATCGGTCGTCCCCCGGTCCGCGGCGGCCGAACCGGATCGCCGTCCCAGCGTAGCAGACGCCGCGAACCGGCTACCTTCCGGCGAAGAGCGAGCGCAGGCGCGTCTGCCCGTCGCCGACGAACGAGACGATCCGGCCGCCGAACCCCTCGATCCGCTCGCGCAGGTGGTCGGTGTGGCGCGCCACCTCGACCTCGCCGAGAATCGGCGGCGCCACGCCCGGCACCAGCAGCTCGAAGTGCAGGTGCGAGCCGACGGGGAACTCGGTGGCGCCGCACACGAGCATGCCGGTCGCGGAGAGGTTCTCGGTCACGGTGAGCTGCCGCCGGACCCCTTGCGCGAGCCACAGCTCGAGCTGTACGACCGCGCGCAAGCTGCGGCGCGGCGCCCTCCCCAGCAGGTCGGCGATCGCGTCGAGTGCCTTGTCGCACGCGGCCTCCGCGGCCACGATCCGGTTGACGCCGTGCCGCAGGAGCGGGCTGACCTCGTCGACGGCGGCGGCCGCCACCACGAGGAGCAACCCCGAGTCGCGACACGGCGAGCCCTCGCTGCGCACCGCCGCGACGAACTCGTCGAGCCCGACGCCGGATAACGGGTGGTGCGCGATCACGACGTCGAAGCGGGTCCCCTGCAGCAGCTCCACCGCGGCGGCCGCCTGCTCGATCCGGTGGACGTGGCACCCTGCCTGGCGCAGGACGGGTGTGAGCTGGTGAAGCGCCGGCGTGCCGGCGCCGACGACGAGGAGTTCGTGGGCCACGCGGCTCCCTTCGGCGCGGCCATCATAGCGCACCGGCGAGTTGAGAGGGCGACGCGGCGGCCGACGAGTGCGTGTGCTAACGTACCCGGCGGCATGTCCTTGCACCCGATTCGGCGGCGGCGCGGCGAGGCAGCCGAGCTCGGCCGCGTCGAGGAGGCGCTACGCGAGAGCCGGCGGCAACTCGCGACGCTGATGCGCAACCTCCCCGGCATGGCGTACCGCAGCGCGGCCGATGCCCGCCGCACGATGGCGTTTGTCAGCGAGGCGTGCGCCGTGCTCACCGGCTTCGAGCCGACCGACCTCGTCGCCAACCGGACCGTGGGCTACGGCGACCTCGTCGTGCCCGAGGACCGCGACGGCGTTCGCCTGGGGTTGGACGAGGCTCTGGCCGCCCGCCGGCCGTTCGAACTCGTCTATCGCATCCGCAACGCCGCGGGCCAGGTCCGGTGGGTGCAGGACCGCGGCTGCGGGGTGTGGGCTCCCTCCGGCGAGCTGCTCGCCGTGGAAGGGTACGTCTCCGACCTGACCGAGCGGCGGACGCTCGAGGAGAAGCTGCGGCAGGCGCTGAAGGTCGAGGCCGTCGGCCGGCTCGCCGGCGGGATCGCCCACGACTTCAACAACCTGCTCACCGCCGTGCTCGGCTCCACCGAGCTCCTCCAGCGCCGCCTCCCCGCCGACGACGACGCCCAGGTCGAGCTCGGGACGATCCGGCGGGCTGCGCTGCGGGCCGCCGAGTTCACCAAGGGGTTGCTCGCGTTCGCCCGCCGCCAGGTGCTCGACCCGGTGCGCCTCGACCTCGCCGCGTTCGTCGCCGACGCCGTGCCGATGCTGCGCCACCTGATCCCCGAAAACATCCACATCGAGGTCCTCCCCGCCGCCGAGACCGACATGGTGCAGGCCGACCGCGGGCAGTTGACCCGCATCCTCATGAACTTGTGCGTCAACGCCCGCGACGCCATGCCGGGTAGCGGGACGATCACGATCGAGATCGCCAACGCCGTGATGGACGCGGCGTTCGTCGCGGCCCACCTCGGCGCTCGCGAGGGCCGCTACGTCTGCCTCCGCGTCGCCGACACCGGCGTCGGGATCAACGAGGAGAACCTGGCGCACATCTTCGAGCCGTTCTTCACGACCAAGCAAGCCGGCAAGGGCACCGGCCTCGGCCTCTCGAGCGTCTACGGCATCGTCAAGCAGCACGAGGGCTTCATCTTGGCGACGAGCACACCGGGCCGGGGCTCGGTCTTCACCGTCTTCCTGCCCGCCGTCGCTGGCGGCCAGCCCCCGCCCGCTCCGGTCCGTGAGGCGGCGGCGTCGGGCGGAAGCGAGGCGATCCTGGTCGTCGAGGACGAGCCCGAGGTCCGCCACGTCCTCGTGCAGACGCTCTCCGGCCTCGGGTACGAGGTGCACGAGGCGGCCGACGGCGCCGCGGCGCTCGCGATGTTGCAGGGCGGCCTGGCCGTGGACCTCGTCCTCACGGATGTCGTCATGCCGCAGCTGGGCGGCATGGAGCTCTTCGAGGCCGCGCGCGCCGCCGCGCCCGGTCTCCGCTTCCTGTTCTCCTCAGGCTACGCCGAGGACGCCGTGCACGTCGGCTTCATCAAGAAGGACGGCGTCTTCTTCCTCGCCAAGCCGTACGGCATCGAGGAGCTGGCGCGCAAGGTGCGCGAGACGTTGGACGCCTCGAGCGCCGTGGCCGAGCCCGAGCCGGCGTGACACGGGCGCCCGGGAAGTCCGGGGCGCCCGTGTCATCGAACCGAGTCCGGTCTCAGTGACCGAGGTGGCGCTTGACGGCCCTCGCCACCGCGGCGGTGACGTTGCCCTTGACGGTGCGGAAGTCACCCGACGCGACCACGGCGCTGGCCTGGTCGAGCAGATCGACGTGCAGCAGCGAGCTGACCGGCATGAAGGCGTCCGGCAGCGCGGTCTCGTCGCCCTCGGGGGCGCTCGAGAACTCGGCGCTGATGCGCCCCGTCGCCGAGGCGGTCAGCGTCGCCAGCGTCGTCCCGTCGATCACGATGCTGTAGTCGGCCCCGGAGGTGAGACCCCAGACGCCGACCGTGAGCTCCTGTAGCGGGCCCTTGATCGTGGCCGCCACGATCCCGACCACGCCGGGAACACCGCTCGTCAGGACCGCCGCCGCGATGTAGTCGGGGGCCGGGTTCTCCTTGGTGTTGACGTTCGCGTCGGCGAAGTCGCCGGTGAGCACGGCTGTCCCCGAGGGGTCGTCGATGCTGACTTGCTTGAGGCCGTCGACCGGCTGCAGCCCGGCCGGCAGCGCGCCCGCGCCGGGGATGCCCGCATTGGACAGGAACAGGTGACCCTCGCCCTCGTCGTTGGTCGTGATCACCCCGGCCGAGACGGTGTCCACCACGATCTCGTACGTGGTCCCGGGGAGCAGCCCCTCGACCCCGACCTTGAAGTCCTGCCGGTCGAACCCGTCGGCGAAGACGAAGTGGCGGGTGACGACCACACCCTGGGCGCCGGCCGGCGCAGCAGCCGTCGCGGTGAGGTGCAACACCGAAATGAACGACGAGACGAGAGAGCTCGACTCGCCGCAGCCGCCGGCCTGGACCGCGATCTCGAATGCGTTCATCGAGCCGTCGCCCTGCACCTGGCCGCGCACGCGGACCGTCACCCCGACCGCCACGCCGCCCTCGTGCTGGTCGATCTCGGTCGTCGCGCCGACGTGGATGGTCGTGCCGCCGACCTGCCAGTCGCCGACCAAGCCGGCGGACGGCAGGCTGGTGACGACGCCGCACAACGCCACCGTTCCCGCAACGCCCGGCGGCGGCGACTGGACCTGGATCGCCGTCGCGTTCACCGAGCCGTCCGTCGCCAACGTCCCGGCCACGTGGACCCTCACACCGACGGCCACCGCGGCGCCGTCCTGGTTGATCGCCGTGCCCGCGCCGACGTGCACGGTCATCGTCCCGACCGTCCAGTCCCCGATGAACCCGACCGTCGCCGGCAGACTCACCACCGTTCCCTCGAAGTTGACTTGCCCGCTCGCCGGCCGCCCCGAGGCGGCGGCGGGCGAGGCCGTGAGCACGGCCAGCGCCACGCCGAAGACGAGGGCGAGCGCGGCGAACTCCACGCTCCCCCGGCGGTGC
>DAIDOU010000228.1 GCA_027458945.1 Acidobacteriota bacterium | reverse complement strand
GGGGTGGCGATCGACTCGCTCGCCGACATGGAGGTGTTGCTCGAGGAGATCCCGCTCGAGCGCGTGTCGGTCTCGATGACGATCAACGCGACGGCCGCGGTCCTGCTCGCAATGGTGCTGGCGATCGCGAGGCACCGCGGGGTCGAGTGGAGCCGGGTCTCCGGGACGATCCAGAACGACATCCTCAAGGAGTACATCGCCCGCGGCACCTACCGCTTTCCGCCGCGGCCGTCGCTGCGTCTGATCACCGACACCTTCGCCTTCTGCGCGCGCGAGGTGCCGAAGTGGAACACCATCTCGATCTCCGGCTACCACATCCGCGAGGCGGGATCGACGGCGGTGCAGGAGGTTGCGTTCACGCTGGCCAACGCGCGCGAGTACGTGCGCGCCGCCCTCGCCGCCGGGCTCGCGGTCGACGAGTTCGCGCCCCGGCTTTCGTTCTTCTTCAACGCCCACAACAACGTGCTCGAGGAGGTCGCGAAGTATCGGGCGGCGCGCCGGATGTGGGCGCGGACGATGCGCGAAGAGTTCGGCGCGCGCGACCCGCGGTCGTGGCTGCTGCGGTTCCACACCCAGACCGCCGGCTCCACGCTCACCGCGCAGCAGCCGGGGACCAACGTCGTGCGCGTCGCGCTGCAGGCGATGGCCGCGGTCGCGGGCGGCACGCAGTCGCTGCACACCAACGCGATGGACGAGGCGCTCGCCCTGCCCACCGAGAGCTCGGCGCTGCTCGCTCTGCGGACGCAACAGGTCATCGGGTTCGAGTCCGGGCTCGCCGACCTCGCCGACCCGTTCGGCGGCGCGTACGTCGTCGAGGCGTGGACCGACCGCATCGAGGCCGAGGCGCGCGCGTACATCGACAGGATCGAGGCGATGGGCGGGGCGCTCGCCGCGGTGGAGCGCGGCTTCCAGCAGCGCGAGATCCACGAGGCGGCGTACCGCACGCAGCGCGCGATCGAGGCCGGCCGCCAGGTCGTGGTCGGCCTCAACAGGTTCAGGAACGCGCAGGAGCCGCCGGTCCCGACGTTCCGCGTCGACCCGGCGGTGCAGCAGGAACAGGTGGCACGCCTCGCGGCCGTTCGAGCCCGGCGCGACGCCGCGCGGGTCAGGGCGACGCTCGCGGCGCTCGGTGACGCGGCGCGCGGGCGCGACAACCTGATGCCGCCGATCGTCGAGGCGGTCGAGGCGTACGCCACGCTGGGCGAGATCGTGTCGGCTCTGGTCGCGGTGTTCGGCGAGCACCGCGAGGGGGTGACGCTGTGAAGAACGTGGTCCGTGGTCCGTGGTCCGTGGTCGGAGTCCTGTGCCTGGCGGCGGTGGCAACGGCGTCGTGGGCGGCGGCCGGGCGGGATCGAGTCACGCTGCGGGTGCTGTTCACCTCGGACATGCACGGCCACGTCCTGCCGTACGACGACGTGCGCGAGCGCCCGGCGCGCGGCTCGATCGCGCAGGTCGCCACGGTCGTGGCGGCCGAGCGCGCGGCCGACCCCGCGAGCGTGGTGCTCGACGGCGGCGACGAGATCGAGGGGACGCCGCTGGAGTACTACGCGATCGCCGCCCCGGGCGCGCCGGGCGTGGACCCGGCGGTCGCGGCGATGAACATCGTGGGCTACGACGCGGCGGTGCTCGGCAACCACGAGTTCAACTTCGGCCTCGACGTGCTGCGCCGCTCGCTCCGACAGGCGCGCTTCCCGTGGCTCGGAGCCAACCTCGGGGGTACGGCGCCGGCGAGGCTCCCGGTCGGGAACGAGCTGGTGGTCGAGCGCGGCGGCCTCAGGATCGGCATCCTCGGCCTGACCAATCCGAACGTTCCCCACTGGGACCCGGCGGAGCACTGGGAGGGCCTCACGTTCGCCGACCCGGTCGCCGTCGCCGCGGCGCGCCTTCCCGAGTTGCGCCGGCGTGCCGATGTCGTGATCGTGGTCGTCCACAGCGGCTTCGAGCGCGACCTCGACACCGGGGCGCCGAACGGAAGCGACGAGGAGAACTTCGCCTGGCGGCTGGCGCAGCTCCCCGGCATCGACCTGTTGCTGACCGGCCACACCCACCGCGACATCCCACCGCGGGTGCTCGGGCGCACGATCGTCGCCCAGCCGGGCCGGTGGGCCGAGTTCGTGACCCGCGTGGACCTCGATCTCGCCCGCGAGGACGGGGCGTGGAAGGTCACCGGATGGCGCGGGGAGAACATCCCGACCGCGGGCGCGGCCCCGGACCCGCGGGTGGTGGCGGCGGTGGCGGCCGAGGAAGCGAAGGTGAAGGCCGAGCTGGCGCGCCCGCTCGGCCAGCTCACCGCGCCGCTCGAGGTGCGGTCGTTGCCGCTCGGCGACGATCCCGGGGTCGATCTCATCCACGCAGTGCAGCTCGAGGCGAGCGGCGCCGAGCTCTCGCTCGCCGCGCCGCTCGGCGGGCGGACCGAGTTCCCGGCCGGCCCGCTGACGCC
>DAIDOU010000227.1 GCA_027458945.1 Acidobacteriota bacterium | reverse complement strand
GCGATCTCTCTACCCTCGATCCACGCCCTGGTGCGCGGGATCCGACGCTCGTGGACGAGGCGGCGAGAGGAGTCCGATGATGCGGCGTGCCGCCGCGCTGGCGGCCGTGCTGGTCGCCGGCGCATGCAACTCACCGCTGCGGATCGGGGTCGTGATCCCCGAGACCGGGGAGGCCGCGGTGTACGGCGCCTCGGTCAAGAGCGGGGTGAAGCTCGCGTTCGATCGGGCACAGGCCGCCGGCACGGCGCCGCGGGGGTTGGAGGTGCTCTACCGCGACTCCGGATCGGACCCGGTGCGGGCGGCGAGCGCGGCGGCGGCGCTGTTCGACGCGGGCTCTGTGCTGGTCATCGGCGGCGTCACCTCGGCCGAGGCCAAGGTCATGATCCCGGTCGCGGAGCGCGCCGAACGCGTCCTGATCTCCCCGTCGGCCTCCGCCCCGGAGCTCGCCGGTCGCAGCTCGTTCTTCTTCCGCGTCTACCCCTCGGACGAGCTCGAGGGCGTCAAGGCGGCCGATTTCCTCACCCTCGTGCGCGGCGCGCGGTCAGTCCTGGTGTTGCAGGAGGACAACGACTACACCCGCGGCCTGCTGCCGGTGTTCGTGGGCGAGCTCACGAGCCACGGCGGGAGGGTCACCGACTCGATTCGTTTCGACGAGGCCGGCTGGCACGCCGAGGTGCGCGAAGCGCTCGCCCGGCGCGCCCCGGACGGTGTGTACGTGTGCGGCTACGGGGAGGCGATCCTGGCGGGCGTGCGGCTGCTGCGCAGCCTCGGCTACCGCGGCACGATCTGCACCACCTCCGCCTTCTCCGCGGTGCCGCTGCTGACGCGCGCGGCCTCGCTGGCGGAGGGCGTGTTCTTCCCGCTCGCCAGCTTCGACGTGCGCTCGCAGCAGGAACCGGTGCGCTCGTTCGTCCACGCCTACACGGCGATCTATAACCTCGAGCCCGACATCTACGCGGCCCACGGCTACGACGCGGTGCTCGCGGCGCTGGCCGCGCTCAAGGGCCCCGGGGAGCCGACGGGACGGGAGATCGCGCACCGCCTGCACGCGCTGACCGGCGTGGTCGGCGTCACCGGTCCGATCGTCTTCGACGCCGAGGGCGACATCGTGCACCGGCTGCACGACTGCTGGATCCACGACGGCAAGGTCGAGGAGTACGACGCGACCGCGCCGCACGGCGGCGGCCGGCCGGGCGGAAAGGCCGGCGCGTGAGCGGCCCGGCGCCGCGCGTGAGCGTGATCCGCTCGCTCTACCGCCAGCGCGGCCTGGTGGGCGTGCTGGTCGTCCGCGATCTCAAGGCCCGCTACCGCGGGACGTTCCTCGGCTACCTGTGGTCGCTGCTCAACCCGCTGCTGCTGCTCGCGGTCTACGCCGCCGTGTTCACCTGGGTCATCCCCGCGCGAGCGACGAGCGCGGTGCCGTACCCGGTGTTCCTGTTCGCCGGGTTGCTCCCGTGGCTGTTCGCCTCGGGGGCGCTGCTCGACGCCGCGATCGTCCTCGCCGACAACGGCCCGCTGCTGCGCAAGGTGGTGTGCCCGCCGGAGGTGTTTCCGGCGGTCACGGTGCTGTCGCACCTCGTGCACCACCTCCTCGCGTTGCCGGTGTTGCTGGCGGCGATCGCGACCGCGGCCGCGATGGGGCTGATGCACGTCTCGTGGACGGTCGTGCTCCTCCCGCTCGCGCTCCTGCTCTGGGTCGTGGCGGTCGGCGGCGCCGTCCTCGCGGTGGCCGCGCTCGCGGTCCACTTTCGCGACCTCAAGGACCTGTTGCACAACGTGCTCAACCTGCTCTTCTTCGCCACCCCGATCATCTACTCCCTGGACCACATCCCGGTGCGCCTGCTGCGGCGGCTGATCGAGGCGAACCCGGTGACGCCGCTCGTCGAGGTCTACCGCGACGTCGTGCTCCTCGGCGTGGTGCCGTCGCCGCTCCTGTGGCTGTGGGCGGCTGCGGTCGCGCTCGTCTTCTGGCTGGTCGGCGCCTGGATCTTCGCGCGGTTGCGCGACACGATCGCGGAGACGGTGTGAGCGAACGCCCCGCGGTCCGGCTCGCCGGCGTGTCCAAGCGCTACCCGCCGCACACCCCGCGCGGGAGGCTGCATTCGCTCAAGGGCGCGCTGCTGCACGGCGAGCTGTGGCGGTCGCGGCAGGCGCCGCAGGGGTTCGAGGCGCTCGCCGGCGTCGACCTCGAAATCGGCCGCGGCGAGACGTTTGCCGTGATCGGCCCGAACGGGTCGGGGAAGTCGACACTGCTCAAACTCGTGGCCGGCATCCTGCGCCCCACCAGCGGCACCGTCGAGGTGGACGGCCGGGTCACCGCTCTCATCGAGCTCGGCGCCGGGTTCCACCCGGAGATCTCGGGGCGGGACAACGCGGTGATCAACGGGATGATGCTCGGTCTCTCGCGCGCCGACGTCCTGCGCCGCCTGCCGGAGATCGTCGAGTTCTCCGGCATCGGCCCGTTCCTCGACGAGCCGGTGAAGACCTACTCCTCGGGGATGTACGTGCGGCTCGGGTTTTCGGTGGCGGTGGCGGCCGAGCCGGACGTCCTGGTGGTCGACGAGATCCTCGCGGTCGGTGACGAGGCGTTCGCGCACCGTTGCCTCGACCGCATCGCGCGCTTGCAGCGCCGCGGCACCGCGATCCTGCTCGTGAGCCACGACCTCGGGTTGGTCGAGCAGCTCGCCCAGCGCGCCCTCTACCTGCGCGGTGGGGCGCCGGTGATGACCGCGCCGGCCGGGGTGGCGGTGGCCCGCTACCGCTCCGACGTCGCCGGCGACGAGGCCGGGGCCGACCGCGCGGGCGGCAGCGCCCGCCGCTGGGGGAACGGCGCGGTCAGCCTCGACGCGGTCGAACTGGTGAACGGGGGCGGCCGTCCCAGCCGGCTGCTGGCCAGCGGCGAGAGTGCGGCGATCCGCATCGCCTACACGGTGCGCGTGCCGCAGGAGGACTTCGTCTTCGGGGTGGCGATCAACCGCGAGGACGGCAGCCACGTCTTCGGCACCAACACCGAGCTCGACGGCTGGACGCCGGAGCGGCTCGCCGGCGGCGGCGAGATCGTGCTCGAGTTCCCCC
>DAIDOU010000226.1 GCA_027458945.1 Acidobacteriota bacterium | reverse complement strand
CGCAGCGTCGTCCCGCCCTTCGTGAGGTCGGTGAACGCGAGCCTGAGGCGCGGCGTCGCCTGCTGTTGGCTGAACGCGCCGGCGCCGTTGAAACCGCCGAAGAAGTCGCCTTCGACATAGGCGCCCATCTTCCAGCCGTCGGCGGTCTCGGGACCGTCGAACGCCATGATGAGGCGGGTGTTACGAAGGTCGCCTCCGTTGAACCACTTGGCGCTCGTGTAGTTGGCGGTCGGCCACTGGGCGTTCTGCCCGTTGCCGAACCCCCCGTCAAAGCTCGCATCCTGAGCGTAATAGGTCGCGCTCAGGAAGCCCTTGATCGTCAAGGTTTCCTTGCCGCCCAGCTTGACCGCGATGCCTTGCGCCGGGGCGGCGGCCGCGCCCGCCGCGGCTGCTCCGCCACTGCCTCCCTGCGACGAATCCGCCGGCTGCAACAGAGCCGACGTGACGCCCTGAGCCGAAGCGTCTTGCGCCAGCACCGGGCTAGCCGCGCCGGCGGCGATGAGTGTGGCTGCGACGAGCACGACCAACAGCGATGATCTTGCCGACATCTCGCCCTCCTTTCGGGCTTGAAACTCTCTTTTGCGGCCACGTCTCGAACTGCAAGGGGAAGACATCCGCCCCCTCCCCAAACTCACCTCACTTCCCTTCCTCCTGAACCATGACACGGATCGTTTCAACGACCTCGGGGTTGGCCAGCGTGGTGACGTCGCCGGTGTTCGAGTGGCTGGAGATGGCGCCGAGCACCCGGCGCATGATCTTGCCCGACCGCGTCTTCGGCATGTCGGGAACGATCCAGACGTGCTTCGGCCGGGCGATCGGGCTGATCGCGTCGGAGAGCGCCTTGGCGATCTTGTCCTGCAGCTCCTTGCTCGCCTTGAAGCCGGGCTTGAGCGAGACGTAGAGCTCCGGCACCCGCCCCTTGACCTCGTCGGGGATCGGGACCACCGCGGCCTCGGCCACCTCCTCGACGGTCAGCGCAGCGCTTTCCAGTTCCTTGGTGCCGAGCCGGTGGCCGGCGACGTTGATCACGTCGTCGATGCGCCCCAGGATGCGCACGTAGCCGTCGGCGGCCAGCACCGCCCCGTCGCCGCAGAAGTACGGCCAGTCGTGCCAGTCCTTGGAGTTCTTGTTCTTGCAGGCGCGCTCGAAGTACTGGCGCACGAAGCGCTCGTTATCGCCCCAGATCGTCTGCATCAGGCCGGGCCATGGGTTGCGGATGCAGATGTTCCCGGCCTTCCCGATCCCGGCCGGCAGCTCCTTGCCCTCGTCGTCGTACACGATCGGGTAGATGCCCGGCACGCCGGGCCCTGCGCTGCCGGGTTTCATGGGAGCGAGCGCCGGCACGGTGCTGCACAGGAAGCCGCCGGTCTCGGTCTGCCACCAGGTGTCGACGATGACCGCTTCCTTCTTGCCCACCTCGTTGTAGTACCAGCGCCAGACCTCGGGCTCGATCGGCTCGCCGACCGTGGTCATGTGCTTGAAGTGGTGGTTGTACTTGCGGGGCACGTCCTCACCGGCGCGGCGCAGGCCGCGAATCGCGGTCGGCGAGGTATGGAAGATGTTGACGCCCAACTCCTCCGCGATCCGCCACGGACGCCCGGCGTCGGGATAGGTTGGAAGGCCCTCATAGATCACCGAGGACGCCGCCAGCGCGAGCGGTCCGTAGACGATGTACGAGTGGCCGGTGATCCAGCCGATGTCCGCCATGCACCAGTACACGTCTTCGGGGTGGATGTCCTGGATGTACTTCGAGGTCCCGGTGACGTACGCGAGGTAGCCGCCGGTGCTGTGCTGCGCGCCCTTGGGACGGCCGGTCGTGCCGCTCGTGTACATGAGGAAGAGGACATCCCCGGACTTCATCCGCTCGGGCTCGATCCTCTGACCGCGGTACTTGGGCAGGATGTCGTTGATGATGAAGTCACGGCCTTCGACGACCGGCGTCTCCGCCGAGTACTTGCCCGGGTGGCGCTGCCAGATGAGGACCTTCTCCGGCGGCTTGCCCATCTTGTGGGCGACGTCGTACGCGATGTCGGCCTGCTTCTTGTGATCGAGCATCTTCCCCGAGCGGTAGTAGCCGTCCATGGTGATGAGGGCGCGGCTCTGGGAGTCTTCGATCCGCTCCCCGCACGCGTTGCCGGAGAACCCGCTGAACACCTGCGAGTGGATCACGCCGAGGCGGGCGCAAGCGAGCATCGTGATCGCCAGCTCGGCCGTCATCGGCAGGTGGAGGGTGACGCGGTCGCCACGCTTGAGGCCGCAGAAGTCGCGCAACAGCGCGGCGAACTCGTTGACCCGGACGTACAGCTCCTGGTAGGTGACGTGCTGGATCGCCTCGGTCTCCAGCTCGGGGACGAAGTGGATCGCGGTCTTGTTGCGGTACTTCGCGAGGTGGCGGTCCACGCAGTTGTAGGAGGCGTTGAGCTCCCCGCCGACGAACCACTTCCAGAACGGCGGGTTGGAGAAGTCCAGCGTCTGATCCCACGGCTTGTACCAAGTGAGCATGTCGGCGTACTCCTTGAAACACTCCGGGAAGTTCTTCTCTCCGAAGCGCTCGAGGACGTCCTTGTCCTTCATGTTCGCCTGGGCGATGAACGAGGCAGGGGGTTGGTAGTACTCCTCCTCTTTCCAGTGGACCGCCATTTGGGCTTCGTTGACTTCGCTGCTCTCTCGGTTAGCCATCTTCGGATCTCCTTACCGGTTGACAGGGATTAGGTGGACTGGAATTCCCGGGGGAGGAGGGTGGTACCCCCTCCCCCGGCGGTCATGGGCCAGAAAGCCGTACCTCAACGCAACCTTCCTACTTCTTCACGACGCCCAGCGGCCAGACCGTCCGCCCGTACACCTCGTTGAGGACCTGAGCGAGGCCGGTGTAGATGGCGGAAAGGCCGCAGAAGATGCCTTCGTATCCCGTGAACGTCTTCAACGCGGCGCTGCCCGTGATGTCCCCGAGAGCCAGGAGGAAGAAGAGGATCCACAGGGTCAGGAACACCACCTGCAGG
>DAIDOU010000225.1 GCA_027458945.1 Acidobacteriota bacterium | reverse complement strand
GCTCGGGCTCGCCTGGCGCCGGCTGCCGCGCCGGGCGCCGTGGCTCGCGGCCGTGGTCGCCGCGGCGCTCGCGCTGGACGCGTTCGTCCCCGCCGGGCGGAGCGCGGCGAGGTTCGCCGCACTGGCCAACGCGCGCTCCGCCGGACTGCAGCACCGCCTGTCGGCGATCGCCAGCGACCCCCGCCTCCACCGCCTCCTGTACCCCGGCGGCGGCGAGGCGGAGCCGGAGGCACCGTTTCCGCTCATCGCCCAGGGGTGGCGGTCGCTCCCGTTCCCGGTCGACGTCCTGGTCGTGGTGGACGAGCGTGGCCAGCCGGTCGCCTGGGCGGGCGCCTCGCCGCGCCTCCCGCTGCGCCTGCGCCCGCTCGGCGAACGCGCAGTCGCGGCCGAGCCCGGCGTCGGTTCGGTCTGGATCTGGTGGCGGGAGAGCGTGTTCGAGAGCGGCCAGCCGCTCGGCGCCGTCCTCGCCGGTGTGGAGGTCCCGGAGCGCGGCGCCAGGAGCGTCCTCGGCGTCTGGGCGGGACGCGCCGCCGTCGCGGCCGTGCACCTCGCGGGCTGGGGGCGCGACCTCTCGCCCGGACCGGCGCCGGAGGCGGGCTTCGAGGTGCGAGCCGCCCGGCCGGTGCCGTGGTCGGCGCCCGGCCTCGCGCTCCTGCTCGCGTGTGTCGTCCTCGTCGCCGGCGGTCCCGCGTGGGCGGTCGGGGCGGTCGCGGCGGCGGCCGCGGTCGCGGTTCCGCTGCTCGGGTGGCTGCCGCGCGGCTGGTGGCTGGTCGGGACCGTGGCCGCGGCGGCGCTGGCCGCCGGCCGGTTGCCGCGCCGGTGGGTCTGGCGGGCGCTGGCGGCGGTCGGCGCCGGCACGATCGCGTGGGCGCTGGCCGGCCTGTTCGACCTGCTGCACGCGTTCTCGCCGCCGCGCAGCCTGCTCTGGCCGGGCGTGTTGCGCTGGGCGCTGGTGGCGGCGCTGGCCGTGCTGGTGCGCAACGCCGCCCGCGGCCGCCGCGCACCGTGGCCGCTCGCGGTGGCGAGCTGGCTGCCGCTGGCGCTGGGGGTGGTGCGCGCCGACCCGCTCCTGATCGGCGCCGGAACTGCGGTCGTGGCCCTGTTCGGGGTGTCCGGACGGGGCCTGCTCTGGCCGGCGTTGATCGCGGCCGGGGTGGTGACCGGCGGCGGCGACGCGGCGCGGCGCGCCGACCTGGTGGCGACCACGGAAGCGACGCTGGCGCGCCTCGCCAACGTCGAGGCGCCGGCTCGGTCGCTGCTCGCCTCGCTGCCGCAGAAGGCGCTGGCCGACGTGCCCCGCCTCGTCACGGGCGAGCGCCTGGTCGTGCTCGGCCGGTTGGCCGAGCGAGCCGGGATGCGCGACGTGCTGCCGGGGACCGCGCTCGTCGTGACCGAGCCGAGCGGCGAGCCGGGGGGGAGTTGGGGCGAGGCGGCGATCGCGGGCGAGGGGGCGCCGCGGGAGCTCGCGTCACGCGCGCTCGGCGACGGCTGGGTCGTCTCGATCCTCGCCCCGCCGGCGCCGAACGATGTCCTGGCTGGCCTCGGCGCCGCCGGCGTCGCGGCCCCGGTCGCCGTCTTCGACCGCTCGGGCGCCCCCACCAGCCGCGGCGCCACGTTCCGGCCGCTGCCGCCCGCGGTCGTCGGGCGCGCCCTCGCGGCCGGGCGAGGTTGGGTCCGGGTCGGGGTCGGCGAACGCGAGTTCGCGGCGTACTTCCACGCCCGCCGCGACTCCATCCTGGTCGTCCCGTGGGTGCGTCCGCCGGCGGCCGAGGGCGCCCTCCAAATCGCCGCCCTCGCGCTGTGGGGCCTATTCCCCCTCGCCGTGATCGAGCGCCGGCGGCGCTGGCTCGCGTGGTGGGCGCAGCGCCGCACCTTCAGCGGCCGGATGCGCGTGCTCACGGTAGCGGCGGCGGTGCTGCCGGTGCTCCTGTTGGGCTGGCTCCTGCCGCAGCAGTGGGACCTGCAGCAGGGCAAGTCGCGCCTGGAGTTCGCCCGCGCCGTGAGCCAGCTGCTCGCCTCGCCGCGCTGGCAGGACGGCACCTCGTGGCTGATGCGCGAGCTCGACGGCGCGGTGGCCGTGTACCGGGCGGGGAGGCTCGTCTCGTCCACCAGGCCGGACCTGGCCGCTCTCGGCCGGATCCCGTGGATGCCGCCGCCGGAAGCGTACGTGCGCTCGGTCCGCGGCTGGCAGGAGCCGGTGGTGACGGTCTCCGGGGACGAGACCTCGGTGTACGCGCCGATCGGCGGCAACGAACCGGTGGTCGTCGGCGTGATCGGCCTGCGCCTGCAGGCGCTCGGCCGCAGCCCCTCGCCCGGGGAGTGGTTCGTGGTCACGGGTGTGCTCGCCATGTTGCTCGCCCTGGTGACGGCGGAACGCCTCGGGCAGCGGCTCGGGCGCCCGTTGCGGCGCCTGGTCGCGGCGGCGCACCGGCTCGAGCGCGGGGAGCGGGTCGCGGGGCTGGACGCCTTCGGCGACGAGGACCAGGACGTCGGCGCCCTCGGCCGCGCGTTCTCGACGATGGCGCACGAGGTGCAGCGCCGTGAGGACGAGTTGCGGCGCAGCCGCAACTTCCTCGAGACGGTGCTGGAGACGCTCTCGGCCGCCGTGGTGGTCGGCGACGAAACCGGTGGCATCGGACTCGCCAACCCGGCGGCCGCGAGGTTGCTCGGCGAGGCGCGGTCGATCGCCGACCTCGCCGCGCGGTTCGCGCCCGAGCTCGGGCGCATGGTGGCCCGCTCCAAGGCGGGGGAGCGCGTCGAGGACACGGTGCACCCGATCGCGTCGCCGGAGGCGCTGTGGCGGGTCACGACGCTGCCGCTCCCCGGCGCGGGGGGCCGCGTCCTCGTGGTGATGGAGGATCTCTCCGAGCTGGCGCGGGCCGAGCGGCTGTCGTCGTTCGCCGAGCTGGCCCGGATCGCGGCCCATGAGGTGAAGAACCCGTTGACGCCGATCCGGCTCTGGGCCGAGGAGCTCAAGGTGGCGCTGGCGCAGGGCCCCGAGGCGGTGGCGGCGGTGGC
>DAIDOU010000224.1 GCA_027458945.1 Acidobacteriota bacterium | reverse complement strand
GGGAAGCGGCTTGGTGAAGCGGACCTTGAACATCTCGGTCTCGCCCTTCATCGGCCCGACGGTGATCGCGTCGGAGGCCGACGGCTTCGCGGAGTCCTCTTCGTACCGGCCGGTGGCGGCCTTGTAGGAGGTGAGCGCGTACGGCTTGTAATCGCCGAACAGGATCAGATAGTCACCGGTGCGCACCGTCGCCGTCGGCTCGCCCTTGAAGTAGTTGAGCGCGAACCCTTCGGGAGTGAACTGCGTCTCGACGCTGACGGCGGGAAGTTCGATCACCTTCTCGCCCTGCACGATGAAGCCGCCCTTGTGGTCGGGCTTCGGCTCGTGGCTGCACGCCGCGACCGTCGTGCACAGCGCCGCCAACGCCAGCAGGGTCAGGGGATGAGTGCGCATGATCGGCTCCTTCGGCCGCGACGAAACACCTTCGGCCCCGTGCTGCGCAGTATATCAAGCGCCCCGGTTCGCTGCCCGCGCCGCCCCCCCGACGCCGGAGGCTACCAGACCGGGGCTTGCAGCAGCATCGCCTGCGTCGCCGCCCGGTCCACCGGCCGCGAGAACCAGAACCCTTGCGCGTGCGAGCACCCGATCTCGCGCAACCGCTCGAGCTGCTTCGCCGTCTCCACGCCCTCGGCGACCACGCCGATGTTCAACATGTTGGCGAGCGTCACGATGGTCTTGACGATCGCCGACGCGTCGTCCTTGCCGTCCATCCCGGAGATGAACGAGCGATCGATCTTGAGCGTGTCGTAGGAGAACCGCTGCAGGTACGAGAGCGAGGAGTAGCCGGTGCCGAAGTCGTCGACCGAGAACTGCACCCCCAGCCTGTGGAACTGCGCCAGCTTCTCGAGCGCCATCTCGCCGTGGTCCATGATCACGTTCTCGGTGATCTCCAGCCGCAGCGAGGTCGGCGGCAGGCCCGAGCGCTCGAGGATCTCCACGACGCGCTCATACATGTCGGGCTGCATCACCACCTTACCCGAGACGTTGACGCTGACGTACAGCGGCGGGTCCGCCGGCACGAGTTCCTGCCACTCGCGCGCGTGCTGGCATGCCTGTTTGAGCACCCACCAGCCGATCGGCACGATCAGGCCGGTCTCCTCGGCCACCGCGATGAACTGCGTCGGGCTCACCAGGCCGTGCTCGGGGTGGAGCCAACGCACCAGCCCCTCGAAGCCGACGATGCGCTTGTCCTCCAGCGACACGATCGGCTGGTAGTGCATGAGGAACTGGTTCTTCTCCACCGCCTGCCGCAGCTCGGTCTCGAGCTTGAGCAGCGCCACCACGCTGCGGTGCATCGTCTGGTCGAACACCTGGTAGCACCCGCGACCCGCCGCCTTGGCGCGGTACATCGCGGTGTCGGCGTCGCGCAGGATCTCCTCCGGCGTCCGGTACCCCGCGTTGGAGAGCGCCACGCCGATGCTCGCCGAGGTGAACACCTCGCGCCCGCCGAGCACGAGCTTCTCCCGCAGCAACTCCTGCACGCGCTCGGCGACCCGCGTCGCGTCCTCCGGGCCGTGGATGTCGTTGAGCAGGATCGCGAACTCGTCGCCCCCCAGCCGCGCCACCGTGTCGCCCGGCCGGAGGAACTGGGTCAGGCGGCGCGCCAGCTCGACGAGCAGCTCGTCGCCGACCGTGTGGCCGAGGGAGTCGTTGATGTTCTTGAAGCGGTCGAGGTCGATGAACAGCAGCGCCACGCTCGACGCCTTCCGCCGCCGCGACTGCTCCATCGCGAGACCGAGGTGGTCGAGGAAGAGGGTGCGGTTGGGTAGCTGCGTCAAAGCGTCGAACAGGGCGTCGTGGAGGAGCTGTTCCTCGGCGCGCTTGCGCGCCGTGATGTCGGTGAGCGAGCCCGCCATCCGAGTGGGCTGGCCGCTCGCATGGCGCACGGCGAGGCCGCGTGCGAGCACCCAGATCGGCCCCTTGTTCTTGCCCACGATCCGGTGCTCGTGCTCGAAGTGCGGCTGCGCCCCCGCGAGGTGCGCGTCGAGCGCCTTGCGCAGCCCCGCGCTGTCGTCCGCGTGCACGCGGGAGAACCACTCTTCGATCGAGCTGCCGATCTCGTCCTCGCGGAAGCCGAGCATCGTCTTCCAGCGCGGCGAGAAGTAGGCGCTGCCCGCCGTGAGGTTCCAATCCCAGATCCCGTCGTTGGCGCCGTTGACCGCGAGCGCGTACCGCTCCTCGCTCTCCCACATCGCGCGCTCGACGTTCATGCGCGAGATCGCGTAGCGGATCGAGCGCAGCAGTAGCTCGTTGTCCACCTGGCGCTTCACGAGATAGTCCTGCGCCCCCTCGCGCACCGCGGCGAGCGCCATCTCCTCGTCGTCCAGGTTGGTGAGGATCACGATCGGCACGTGCGGCGCGATCTTCCTCGCGCGCTCGAACGAGACGAGCCCGCTCGAGTCCGGGAGCGAGAAGTCGAGCAGGACGACGTCGGTCGGGTGCGAGCCGAGCCGGGCCAGGCCGTCCGCCAGCCGCGGCACGTGGTGCACCTGCAGCACCTCGCGCCGCGACTGCGCCAGCATCACCTGGATGAGCTCGGCCTCCTCGGGGCTGTCCTCGATCAGGAGCACGTGCACGGGCTTGGTCACGCCGTCCATCCCTTCAGCCGTTCGCGCCCGCGGCCGTCGCGCCGGGCGCCTGCGAGAGAACCTTGGGGAGCGTGAAGCAGAACGTGGAGCCGCGTCCGACCTCCGACACCGCCCAGATGCGGCCGCCGTGCCGCTCGACGATGCGCTTGCAGATCGCCAGGCCGATGCCGGTGCCCGGGTACTCGGCCGCGGTGTGCAGCCGCTGGAACATGCCGAACACCCGCTCCAGGTGCTCGGCCGAGATTCCGATCCCGTTGTCGGCGACCGCGAACGTGGCGCGGTCGGTGTCCTCGACCGCGTAGATTCGCACTGAGGGCCGCTCGCGGCGGAACTTCAGGGCGTTGCCGATCAGGTTCTGGAAGAGCTGCACCATCTGGGCACCGTCCGCGGCCATCACCGGCAGCAGGTCCCAGCTCACCTGCGCGCCGCTCTCCTCGATCGCGGCCTTCAGGTTGGCGATCGCCTGCTGCACGACCGCGGCGAAATCCACCGGCTGGAACGGATGCCCCTGCGTGTCGACGCGGGAGTAGGCGAGGACGTCGTTGATCATCCCCTGCATCCGGTCCGCGCACTGCACCATGTTCGCCAGGTACCGCTTGCCGTCGCCTTCGAGCGTCGTCGTCCCGTTGGAGGCGAGCAGCCCCGCGTAGCGGCGGATGAGCTGCAGCGGCTCCTGCAGGTCGTGCGAGATCACGTACGCGAACTGCTGCAGGTCCACGTTCGAGCGCCCGAGCGCCGCCGCGCGCTCGGAGAGCTCGCGCTCCGCCTTGCGGTGCCCGGTGATGTCCTCGACCGCCCCCTCGAACCGCACCACCCCCTGGGAGGGGTCGACCACCGGCCACAGCGCCAGGCGCACCCAGGCCTGCGTGCCGTCCGCGCGGCGGACGCCCGCCTCGAGGTCGCGCAGCGTCCGGCCCCGGCTGAGGCTGGCGAGGACCTGCGCTTGCAGCGCGGTGTCCGAGAGGAACTCGGCGAGGTTGCGGCCGATCAGGTCGTTCTCGCCCTCGCAGCCGAGGATGTGCGCCAGCGCCAGGTTCGCCTCGGTGAGACGGCCATCCGCCACCGCGACGAACGTGCCGAGTGCCAGCTCTTCGGTCAGGCGCTGGAAGAGCGCGAGCCCGTCGCGGGAGGCGCGCAGCTCCTCGCTGCGCTCGATGGCGCGCCGCACCGCCGCGGGAAGCTCGACGTAGCCCGCGCTCCCCTTGACCACGTACGCCGAAAGCCCGTGGCGCAACCCGTGAGCCGCGACCGCCTCGCTCCCCTCCGATGCGAAGAACACCACCGGGCACTCGGGCGCCAGGCTGCGGACGCTCTCCAGCACCTGCAGCCCGTCGCCCCACTCGAGGCGATACTCGGTGACCACGGCCGCGAACCCGCCCACCGGCAGGCGGTCCGCCAACACCATCCCGTCGGACACCTCTTCGATCTCGATCTCGGGGAGCTCGCGCCGCAGCACGAGGGCGGCGAGTGTCCTGTCATCGCTGTTGCTGTCGACGAGCAGGACGCGGGGACGGGCGCTCATCGCGTGACGTGGGTTCCCGGAAACCGTCCGAGACCGGACACAAGACGATGCC
>DAIDOU010000223.1 GCA_027458945.1 Acidobacteriota bacterium | reverse complement strand
GGCCGCGCTCGCCGCCGGCGGGCTCTTCGCCGTGCTCGCGCTGGCGGCCGCGGCGTGTTGGCGGCGGTGGGGCGAGGGGAGCGCCGGCTGCAGCCTCGCGCTCGCCGCCGCGAGCGTGGCCGCGCTAGCGGCCGTGTTCGCGTCCTGCGCGGCGTACGAGCGCCGCGTGCTCGAGCGTCACCTCGGCGAGGAGGTCGAGCTCGGGGTGCTGCCGGCCTGGGTGGTCGAGGTGGTGCCGAGCGTGACCCGCCGGTGCCGCTCCGGGTGGTGGCCGCGCCGGGACGAGCGGCGCGAGATCGCCGGCCTGCTGGTGACGCTCGGGCTGCGCAAGCGCCAGCTGCTGGCTCTGCCGGACGACCGGGCGCGGCTGTACGGGCTCGAGGTGGGTCGCCTGCGGCAGCGGGCGAGGACGTTGCTGGCCGTGGCGCCGGCGCCGCCGGCGGGCGCCGGCCGGACCGAATAGGCGTCGTCCGGCGGGCGGCCGGCCGTGTATGATTCGCGCACACGGTAGGTGCCCGGCCGAGGGCGGCCGGGGTGGACGAGAGGAGAGGCGAGTGAACAACCGCGGTGTTCACGTTTTCACGTCGGAGTCGGTGACGGAAGGCCACCCCGACAAGGTATGCGATCAGATCTCGGACGCGGTGCTCGACGAGGTGCTCAAGCAGGACCTCGAGCGCGGCACCGTTGGGCAGGGGCGCGTGGCGTGCGAGAGCTTCATCACGGTCGGTCTCGTGATCGTCGGCGGTGAGATCACGACCGATGGCTGGGTGGACGTACAGGAGCTCGTCCGCAACCTGGTGCACGGGATCGGCTACACCGACGCCAAGTACGGCTTCAACTACGCGACCTGCGGCATCCTCAACGCAATCGGCCGGCAGTCGCCCGATATCGCCCAGGGCGTCGATACCGGCGGCGCGGGCGATCAGGGGCTGATGATCGGCTACGCGTGCAACGAGACCGCTGAGCTGATGCCGATGCCGATCACGCTCGCGCACCGGCTCACCCGGCGCCTGGCCGAGGTGCGCCGCAAGGGCGTGCTGCCGTACCTCGGGCCGGACGGCAAGTCGCAGGTCACCGTCGAGTACCGCGACGGCCGCCCACACCGGATCGACACCGTGGTGATCTCCTCGCAGCACACCGCGGAGATCCTCAACCGCAAGGGCGACCGCATCACGGCCGCGGCGCGTGACGAGATCATCGAGAAGGTCGGCCTCGCCGTGCTGCCGGCCAAGCTCGTCGACCGCAAGACGCGCTTCCTCGTCAACCCGACGGGGAAGTTCGTGATCGGCGGGCCGCAGTCCGACACCGGGATGACCGGGCGCAAGATCATCGTCGACACCTACGGCGGCTGGGCCCCGCACGGCGGCGGCGCGTTCTCGGGCAAGGATCCGACCAAGGTCGATCGCTCGGCGACCTACATGGCGCGCCACATCGCCAAGAACATCGTCGGCGCCAAGCTCGCGCGCGAGGCGCTGGTGCAGCTGGCGTACGCGATCGGGGTGGCCGACCCGGTGTCGGTCATGGTGGACACCGCCGGAACCGGCGTGATCCCCGACGAGCGCCT
>DAIDOU010000222.1 GCA_027458945.1 Acidobacteriota bacterium | reverse complement strand
TCTCCATGCGGAAGAGCGGGATGCCGGCCTTCGCGAGGTAATCCTTGACCGCCGTCGCGCGCTGCTCGCCGAGCTTGAGGTTGTAGGCCTCGCCGCCGACGTTGTCGGTGTGGCCCTGGATCTCGACGTAGACGTTCTTGTTCTCGGCGCGGATCTTGTCGGCGAAGGCGTCGAGCGCCGCCTTGGCCGGGGCGGAGAGCTCGCTGCGGTTGAAGCCGAACTTGACCGCGTCATCGGTGAGCGTGACCTCGTAGAGGAACTTGCCCTTGGCGAGCTTGCCCGCCTCCTGGGCACGCGCCAGCGCGTCGCGCGCGGTGTCGGAGAGCTGGGCGATCTTGGTGTTCTGCTCGCTGTCCGACGTCTTCAGCGCCGCGACGTCGCTCTGCGTCGCCTCGACCTGCTTCTGCACCTCGCCGATCTTGGCGTCGCTCGCCTTCGTCGCCTGCCCCACCTGGTCCTGGACGTAGGTCTTCGTCGCGCACCCGGACGCCCCGAGCGCCAGCGCCACCCCGGTCACCAGCACGGCCATCGTCTGCGTTCTCATCGTTTCCTCCCTGTCGAGGTCATCGCCCCGATCCGGCCACACTCAATGCGAGCGCCGTGCCAACCGCACTCGAGGTCTCAAGTTGCTGTCTCCAAAGACGATATCGATGACTCTCCGGTTCGCGGCGCGAGACGGCCGGGGGTCCGAGCCGGGAAGATTTCCCGACCTCGCCGGCCCGGGGCGAGTCCCGGCCCCGCCCGCGCCACCGGCCGCCCCGTCGGACCGGCGCGATCGTGCGGAAGCGCCTAGGGTTGCGCTACAGTAGTCGGGCGGCCGGGAATTTTTCCCGGTGGCGAGATGGGAGCGGCGATGGCCGAACGAACACTGACGCTCCTCGTGGTCGACGACGAGGCCGCCATGCGCGAGGTGCTCGAGATGCGCCTGACCGAGTGGGGTCACCGCGTCCTCCTCGCCGGTGATGGCGCCGAGGCGCGCGCGACGGCGGAGCGCGAGCGCCCCGACGCGGTCATCTCGGACGTCCAGCTCCCCGGCCTCGGCGGGCTCGAGCTGCTGCAGGCGCTGAAAGCCGGCGGCAGCGACCGGCCCGTCATCCTCATCACGGCCTACGGCAGCATCGACGAGGCGGTCGAGGCGATGAAGCTCGGCGCCCGCGACTTCCTCACCAAGCCGCTCGACTACGCCAAGCTGCGCGCCACGCTGGCGGCGCTCGCCGCCGAGCTCGACCGCCGCGGACAGGTCCGCCGGCTCGAGTCCGCCCTCGAGAAGGGGGCGGGGCTGGCCGCGATCGTCGGCCGCAGCCCGCGCATGCGCGAGGTGTTCACGCTGGTCGAGGCGGTGGCGGCGAGCGACGCGGCGGTCATCGTGACGGGCGAGTCCGGCACCGGCAAGGAGCTGGTCGCGCGCGCGATCCACGATCTCGGCCGGCGCTCGAGCGGCCCGTTCGTCGCGGTCAACGTCGCGGCGATCCCCGAGGGGCTGGCGGAGAGCGAGCTGTTCGGCCACGAGAAGGGCGCCTTCTCGGGGGCGGTCGCCGCGCGCGCGGGCTGCTTCGAGCTCGCCGACCGCGGCACGCTCTTCCTCGACGAGGTGACCGAGATGCCCGCGGCGCTGCAGACCAAGCTCCTGCGCGTCCTCGAGGGCGGGCGCTTGCGCCGGGTCGGGGGCACCCGGGAGATGGGGTTCGACGTGCGTGTGATCACGGCGACGAACCGCGACCCGGCGCAGGCCGTTGAGCTCGGGCTCCTGCGCCGCGACCTCTACTACCGCCTCAACGTCTTCACCCTGGCGCTGCCGCCGCTGCGCGAGCGCGAGGGCGACGTGGTCCTGCTCGCGCAGCACTTCGTGCTCCAGTTCAACGCCAAGCACGGCGCCAGGGTCGAGGGTCTCGGGCGGGAGGCCGAGCGCTCGTTGCGCAGCTACGCCTGGCCGGGGAACGTGCGCGAGCTGCGCAACGTGATCGAGCGCGCCGTCATCCTGGCGCGCGAAGGCTGGATCGAACCGCAGCACCTGCCGCCGTTCCTCCCCGGCGCCGGCGCCGGGGGCGACGGCGGGATCGTCATCCCCGCCGGCGCGACCGCCGCCGAGGCCGAGCGCGTGCTCGTCCTCGAGACGCTGAAGCGGGCCGGGAACAACAAAGCCGAGGCGGCACGCCAGCTCGGCGTCGACGTCAAGACGATCCGCAACAAGCTCAAGGCGTACGGGGCCGACCCGGACGGGCGATGAGGGTCGCCACCAAGGTCGCCACCGGCTCCGGGCTGCTCGCCGCGGTCCTCATCGGCGGGCTCGGGTACTTCGCCGTGCTCGTGCGCCAGCTCGTCGCCGCCAACCACGAGATCACCGCGGTCCACTTCCGCGCCACGACCGTCGCGCTCGACCTCCTTCACCAGGTGAGCGAGATCGAGATCAACGCCCGCAAGTTCTACGTCACCCGCGACGGTGCCTACGCCGATCGGGTCAGCCGTGCGTGCGACGCGGTCGCGGCCGACCTCGCCGAGCTGCAGCCGCTCGCCGCGCACGGTGCCGAGGCGGACGCGGTCGCCCGCCTCGACGAGAGCTGGCGCCGCTTCGCGCTCGCCGGGGTACCGGCGGCGGCGATGGCGGCGCGCCTCGTCGCGATCCCCGACGCGAGGGTGGCGGAGCTCCTCGCGACGCCGATCGAGGAGCTCGACCGGCAAAGCTGGGCCGTGCTCGACGCCTCGCGCCGGGGGATCGCCGCCCAGGTCGCGAGCGTCGCCCGCGCCGGCCGCAACGCCGAGGCGATCTCGCTCGCGATCGCCGGCATCGCGGTCCTGCTCGCGGCGCTGATCGTCGCGCTCACCGTCCGCTCGATCCGCGAGCCGCTGACCAGGCTCACCGAGGGGACGCG
>DAIDOU010000221.1 GCA_027458945.1 Acidobacteriota bacterium | reverse complement strand
GTGCCGACGGCCGCTCCGCCGGTGGTCCCCACCGCGGTTCCGAGCCCGCCGGCGTTGCCGGCTCCGGCACCGACCGCGACGGCGTTCGCGCCTCCGACCGCGCCGCCGGTCGAGCCGACGAAGCCGCGACCGCACGCCGCGGCGTCTAAGGCGCCGAACCGCTGGGTGCAGGTGGCGGCGTTCGGCCGGCACGACCAGGCCGAGGGGGTGCGCAACCGCGTCATCGCCCTCGGCTTCACGCCGAGGCAGGCGGTCGTCGAGCCCGCGCCGGGCGGGAAATTCCGCGTCCGCGTCGGGCCTTTCCCTGATGGGGAGAGCGCCGGCCGGGTGGCGGCCCGCCTGCGGGCGGAGGGGTTCCCAGGGGCGTTCCTGGTCCGGCCGGGCGAGTAAGATCCCGCATGTGGGGGGATCGCACCATGGGCGCGTGCCGGGCACGGACATCGCCGGGGAGGGTCGCCGGGTGAGCAGCGTCTCGCTGCCGGCGTGGATCCGCGAGCGCAAGCTGAACCTCGGCGCGCTGCACGAGGTGCGCGGGGTGATGCGCCGCGGCGGCCTGCACACCGTGTGCGACGAGGCGCGCTGCCCGAACCGCAGCGAGTGCTTCGCCCGCGGCACCGCGACGTTCTTGATCATGGGCGATGTCTGTACTCGCTCCTGCCGGTACTGCTCGATCGCGCACGGGCGGCCGCGCCCGCTCGACGCGAACGAGCCCGGCGAGGTCGCTCGGGCGGCGGCCACGATGGGGCTCAAACACGTGGTGGTGACGTCGGTCGACCGCGACGACCTCCCGGACGGGGGCGCCGCCCACTTCGCCGCGGTGATCGCGGCGCTCAAGCAGCTCAGCCCTGGCCCCGCGGTCGAGGTGCTGACCCCCGACTTCCGCGGCGATGCGGCGGCGGTGGATGCGATCATCGCTGCCGCCCCCGACGTGTACAACCACAACATCGAGACCGTGGAACGCCTGTACCCGGGGGTCCGCCGCCAGGGGCGCTACCGCTGGGCGCTCGAGGTCCTCGCGCGGGTGGCGGCTGGCGGGATGGTCGCCAAGTCGGGGCTGATGGTGGGCCTCGGCGAGACCCGCGCGGAGGTCGAGCGGACGCTCGGCGAGCTCAGGGACGCGGGCTGCCGGGTCGTGACGATCGGCCAGTACCTGCGTCCCACGAACCGCGAGGCGGAGGTCGTCCGCTACTGGGAACCCGCCGAGTTCGCCGAACTCGAAACCTACGGACGCTCGCTCGGGCTCGAGGTGGTCGCGGGTCCTTTCGTGCGCTCCTCGTACCGCGCCGAGGAGGCGTTCGGTCGGGTGCACCCACAGCCCAACCAGGGACAGCGGTGACGCGGCCGTGCGCATCGCGCTGATCCAGCAGCACGCCGGCCCCGATCCCGGCGAGAACCTGCGCCGCGGGCTCGCCGCCGCGGAGCTGGCCGCCGCGAGCGGGGCCCGGCTGGTCGCGTTCGCGGAGCTGGCGCTTTCCCAGTTCTACCCGCGCATCCGGTCGCGCGGCGCGCCTCCGCTCGACCTCGCGGAGACCGTTCCGGGGCCCACGACCGACGCCTTCACGGCGCTCGCCCGCCGCCTCGGGACCGTGGTCGTGCTCAACCTGTACGAGCGCGACGGCAGCCGCGCGTTCGACAGCTCGCCGGTGATCGACGCCGACGGCCGTCTCCTCGGGGTGACGCGCATGCTGCACATCGCGGAGATGGAACGGTTCCACGAAAAGGGTTACTACACGCCCGGCGACCGCGGCATGCCGGTGTACCGGACCGCGGCCGGGCGCCTCGGCGTCGCCATCTGTTACGACCGCCACTACCCGGAGGTGACGCGCGCCCTGGGCCTGCAGGGCGCCGAGATCGTGGTCATCCCGCAGGCCGGAGCGGTGGGGGAGTGGCCCGAAGGGCTCTACGAGGCGGAAGTCCGCACGGCCGCCTTCCAGAACGGCTACTTCACGGCGCTCGTGAACCGCGTCGGCGTCGAAGGCGAGCTCGAGTTCGCCGGCGAGTCGTTCGTCTGCGACCCCGCGGGAGCCGTCGTGGCGCGGGCGCCGCGCGGCGTCGACCACGTCCTTTACGCTGACCTGGACCTCGCCGAGGTGCCGCGGTCGTACGGGCGCCGCCTGTTCCTGCGTGACCGCCGCGCCGAGCTTGCTCCCGAGCTTCTCGGGTTCGGCCGGGAACCGATGTCGTAGGGCCCGCGCAGTTACCTTGGGCTGGCATGTGCTGCTACGCTGAGCCAGGAGGCCGGATGACCACGCAAGCCGACGTGACGGGGCAGGGGAGCGCGGCGGGGAGCAACGGCAGCCCGCTGGGCAAGGCGTTCATCGGTATCGCCGGCATCATCGGCGCCGGCAAGACCACGCTGGCCACCGCTCTCGCCCAGCACCTGGGCCTCGACGTGCACTACGAGCCGGTCACCGACAACGAGTACCTCGCGGACTTCTACCGCGAGACCAAACGGTACAGCTTCGCCATGCAGGTCTACCTCCTGAACCGCCGGTTCCAGCAGCACCAGGAGATCATCTGGCGGGGGCGCGGTGGCGTGCAGGACCGCACGATCTACGAGGACGCCATCTTCGCCCGCACCTTGCGCGACATGGACCTGATGGACAGCCGCGATTACGAGACGTACGTCACGCTTTTCCGCAACCTCTCCAACTTCATGTGCCGGCCGAACGTGATCATCTACCTCGACGTCACACCGCAGAAGTCGATGGAGCGGATCAAGGCGAGGGACCGCGGCGTGGAGTCGGGGATCACCCTGGAGTACCTCACCCGGCTGTACGGCAACTACGAGGAGTTCCTGCACGAGATCAGCCGGCTCATCCCGGTGCTGCGCGTGCGCTGGGACGAGTTCTGGGAGGTCGAACGGCTGGCCGAGGCGGTCGCACGGGAGTACCAGCGCGGCAGCTTCCTCCTCGAGGTCGCTCGCCTGGCATGACGCGGCCGAACCACGACCGGGCCGCCGCCGGCGGTCGCAAGCCGTGGCTCCTGGCGGCCGGCGCCGGCGTGGCCATGGCGCTGGCGCTACCGGGGCCCGGCCTCGTGCCGCTCGTCGTTCTCGTTCCCGGCTTGCTGCGGCGGGCGCTCGCCGGCGCGCGCGGGTGGCGGGCGTTCCGCATCGGCTGGCTGGCCGGTTTTTCCCAGTGGGCCGTCGCGGTCGCGTGGGTGTTCATCGTCCTGCACCGCTACGGTCACCTCTGGGCCGCGCTCGCCGTCCTCGCCGTGGCGCTGATGGCGGGGATCCTCGGCCTGACCTGGGCGATCGCCGGGTGGGCGGCGAGCCGGGTCCCGGCGGGGTGGCGGGTCGTCGCGCTGCCGCTGGCGCTCGCGGCGTTCGAGGAGCTGCAGCGGTTCCCGCCCTGGATCTTCCCGTGGAACCCGGCGGCCGCGGTCGTGACGGCGGTACCGGCGCTGCTCGCGCCGCTACCGCTGACCGGGGCGATCGGGCTTTCGCTCCTCGTCTACCTGGTGGGGAGCGGGCTGGACGCGCTCCTCGACCCGACCCTGCGCCGCGCCGGCGCCCTCTGGCTCGCGATCTCGGCGGCGGGATGGGCCGGCGGCGCGCTGCTGGCGCCCTCGTTCACGGCAGACGGCCCGGCGGTGAAGGTGGCGGCGATCCAGCCCGACGTCCCGCTCGAGACGCGGTGGAACCCGGCGAACGAGGAGTCGATCGAGGCTCGGGTGTGGCGCCTTTCGCGTCAGGGCGCGGAGGCGGGCGCACGCTGGATCGTCTGGCCCGAGAGCGCCGTCCCCCGCGTGCTCGAGAGCGACGCGGCGTTCCGCCGCGAGGTGGAAGCGTTCACCCGCACGCACGGCGTCTGGTTGCTGTTCGGCTCGATCGGGCTCGGGCGCGCCGAGGACGAGTACTACAACTCGGTCTACTCGGCGTCGCCGGCGGGCCTGCTGCCGTGGCGCTACGACAAGATCCACCTGGTGCCGTTCGGGGAGTACGTGCCGCTGGTCGGGCGGATCGCGGCGCTGCGGGCGCTGGTGCGCGAGGTGGGGTCGTTCACCCCGGGGACGCACCCGCGGCCGCTGCCGGGGCCGACCGGGCCGGTCGGCGTGGCCGTGTGCTACGAGGTGGCGTACCCGTCGCTGGTCGCGGCCGAGGTGAGGCGCGGGGCGGGTGTCCTCGCGACGATCACCAACGACGGCTGGTACGGGGACTCCGCGGCGCCGCGGCAGCACCTGGCCCTCGCCATGCTGCGCGCCGGGGAGGCGCGGCGCTACCTGGTGCGGGCGGCCAACACCGGGATCTCGGCGGTGATCGACCCCTACGGGCGCGAGCTGGCCCGCCTCGACTTCGGCCGCGAGGGCCTGATCACCGCCGAGGTCCGGCCCGGCGCCGGCGTGACGCCGGCCGTGGCGTACAGCGGCGCCATCCGTGCCGCCGTTGTGCTTGTGGCTGCGGGTGTTATGATTCTCGGTGCACGGCGCAAGCCAGGTGTCCGCTGATCCGTCGTCGAGCCGGCGGCGCCGCGAGGAGGAACCTTGATCGAAGAGGTCATGAGCCGCGCGCAGCAGGTCCGCGACACGCTGGTCGGCGTGCGGGGGTATCTTTGACGCGTCGCGGCTGCAGTCGGAGCTCGACACGATCGCCGAGGAGACGCAGCGCTCCGACTTCTGGAACAACCAGGAACACGCCCGCGAGGTGATGCGCGCCCAGCGCGGACTCGAGGCGAAGCTCGCCAACGACCGCTTCCTGGCCGAGGCGGTCGAGGAGATCGAGGTGCTGCTGGAGCTGGCCCGCGAGGACCCCGCCGGCGAGGCCGAGCTGACCGCCGTCCTGGCGCGGGTCGAGCCCAAGCTCGAGCGCATCGAGCTCGAGACCAAGATGACCGGCGAATACGACGCCAACCACGCCTACCTCGAGGTGCACCCTGGCGCCGGGGGGACCGAGTCCGCCGACTGGGCGCAGATGCTCCTGCGCATGTACCTCAAGTGGTGCGAGCGGCGCGGGTTCGACGCCGAGGTGCTGGACACGCAGGACGCCGAAGAGGCGGGGATCAAGTCGGCCACCGTGCTGGTCAAGGGCGAGTACACGTACGGCTACCTCAAGGCCGAGAGCGGGATCCACCGCCTCGTCCGCATCTCGCCGTTCGACGCCCAGGGGCGGCGCCACACCTCGTTCGCCTCGGTCCAGGTCTACCCCGAGGTCGATGACGAGGTCGAGGTTACGATCGACGACAAGGAGATCCGTATCGACCGGTTCTGCTCCTCCGGCCCCGGAGGCCAGGGCGTCAACACGACCTACTCGGCGGTGCGCCTGACCCACCTCCCGACCGGGATCGTGGTGTCGTGCCAGAACGAGCGCTCGCAGATCAAGAACCTGGCGCAGGCGATGAAGGTGCTGCGCGCCCGCCTTTTCGAGCTCGAGCGGCGCAAGAAGGAGGAGGAGCTCGAGAAGATCAAGGGCGTGAAGAAGGACATCTCCTGGGGGAACCAGATCCGCTCCTACGTGCTGCAGCCGTACCGGATGGTCAAGGACCTGCGGACCGGCCACGAGGTGGGGGACGCCGACCGCGTCCTCAACGGCGACCTCGACCCGTTCATCGAGGCATACCTCAAGCAACAGGCGCAGGCCGCCACCGAGCGGTGACGCCGATGGGCTCGTCGCGTGCGCCGCGGGCCGGTCGAGCCCCGAACCCCGAGCCCCGAGCCCGCGGTTTCGGACCACGGACCACGGACCACGAACCACGGCTTTCGTGGGCCTCACCTCTTCCGCCAACCCGCTCCGGCGTGGCCGACTATGCGGCCGAGGTGCTGCCGCACCTGGCACGGACGGCCAGCGTGACGCTCATCGAGCCGCCGGGCTGGGCTCCGGCCGGCGCGCCCGCGTGGCTCGCCGGCCTCGAGCGCGCGCCGCACGACGCCTCGGCGGGCCCCGCCCTCACGCCGCTCCTTCACCTGGGGAACAACCCCTATCATCTGTGGATCGCGAAGCGCCTGCGGGCGGCGGGCGGCATCGTCGTGCTGCACGACTCGGTCCTCCACCACCTTCTCGTCGAGGAGGCCGCCGCCGACGGCGACTGGACGCGGTTCGCCGCCGAGATGGCGCTCGCGCACGGGACGGGCGGCGCGGCGCTGGCGGCCGCCCGCACCTGGGGCTTCTCGGGGCGGCTCGATCCGTTCATGTTCCCGGCCCGATCCGCGCTCCTGCGCCACGCGGAGGCGGTGATCGTCCACAACCGCCGGGCCGAAAGCGACGTGACGCGGGCTTGCCCGGGCCTGCCGGTGCGCTGCGTTCCGCTCGCGGTCGCGGCGCTGCCGGGCGGCGACCGTGCCGCGTGGCGCGCCCGCCTCGGTGTCGCCGGCGACGAGCTGCTGCTCGTGCACCTCGGTTTCCTGACGCCCGCCAAGGGGCTGGACGTGATCGTCCGCGGCGTGGCCGCGCTGGCGCAGCTGCGCATCGGCGTCCGCCTCGTCGTGGTCGGTGAGGGGAGCGAGGCGGGGTCGTTCACGAGGGGGGTCGACGCCCTCGGGCTCAGGGAGCTCGTCCGGTCGTGGGGCTGGGCCAGCGCCGAGGAGTTGGGCGGGGTCATCGCCGCGGCGGACCTCGGCCTCGTGCCGAGGTACCCGACGGCAGGGGAGACCTCGGCGGCGGCGCTCCGCTTCCTGGCGGCCGGGACCCCGGTGGCGGTGGCGGGGTACCTCCAGTTCCTCGAGCTGCCGCCCTCGGCCGCCGTGCGGGTCGCCCCCGGTCGCGCCGGCGTTGCCGATCTCGTACGGGCGGCGGTCGCGCTCACCGGCCCGGAAGCTCGATCCGCATCGCGCAACGCGGCGCGCCGGGCGTGGGTCGAGGGGGGGCACGAGCCGGCCCGCGCCGCCGCCGCGCTGCTCCACGCCGTCCGGGAACTCCAGCCGACCGCGTGACGCAACACCGCGGAGCGCGCCGTCCGTGCCGAGCCGGCCCAGGTGCGGCGGGCGAGTTTCGGCTCGGCCGCCGGCGGCGGTGTTACCCTGACGGCGTGCGAGCGCGACTTCCCCTGTGCGCCCTCGTGGCCGGCCTCCTCCTTGTCGTGGGGTGCCGGCCGGATGGGCCGCCGACCGCCGCCAGTGGCACCCCGCCGGCGGCGCCGTCTAGAACCGCGGAGCGCGTCCTCACGGCGGCCGACGTGCAGGCGTTCATCGCCGTGCGCTCGAAGGCCCTGCAGCGGCTCGAGGACGCTCTCGCGGAGGTGGAACGCTCGGGCGGGGACGTTCTCGGCCGCGTCCAGGAGCTGACGGTGGCCGAACGCGAGGCCGCGCGCTCGCTCGGGGTGGAGTGGCGCCGATTCACCTGGATCCGCGACGAGATCGGCCGCCTGCTCACCAGCCAGCGGCAGCACGAGGACCAGCGGGTGCTCGATACGGAGCTGTCACGGTCGCGAGAGGACCTCGAGGCGCAGTTGAAGTCGGCGCGCGATCCGGCCACCCGTCAGTTCCTCGAGGCGCAGCTCAAGGTGCTGTCGGCCCAGCTCGGCGCGGTGACGCGCGACCGCAAGCTGCCGGGGCCCGAGACGGAGGAGTTGCGCGTCCTGGAGTCGGCACGGGCCGAGATCGCGACGCTGCAGGGGCGCCAGGATCGGGTGCAGCACCGGCTGCAGGAGCTCTTGCAGCGAGCGAGCGGCGCCGCGCCGGCCGCGTCCGGGCCCGGATAGCGCATGGCCGGGGCGGCCCGGGGGTTGCCCGTCCGGTCGGCGGGTGGTAGGCATCGCGCCCGGATTGGCGTAGAATCCGCCCTCAATATGCGGCGGTGCCGGCTCGCAACCGGCGAGTGAACGCGAGCCGCAAACCGGAAACGGGGAGGGTTCATGAGGAAGTACGCTGCGGTTTTCGTGGTCCTGGTCCTGGCGTTGGCGGCTTCAGCGTCGGCCAAGACGTACCCGAGTTCGTTCGGGTACACGTTCGTCGCACCCGACACCAGCTGGCTCGTCCTGACCAAGACGGAGCTCGCCAGCAACCCGGTGTTCGCGAGCCTCGACGCGGGGCTCAAGGCCAAGGTGGCGAGCGGCTCGATCGAGATCCTCTACGACCGCGCGACCAGCGACGCGACGTTCACGGACTACGTCGACATCAAGCTCGGCCCGAAGGGGACGGTGCCCGGCACCCCCGACGCGGTCAACGCCGCCTGCACCGCATACTCCGCCAAACTGACGGCGGTGGCAAAGAAGCCCCTTGCGGTGACCACGTGCGAAAGCCGCAACGTGGGGGCACTGAAGGCGTTCTACGTCGAGTACGACGGCAGTGTGGCCGGCACGGTCACCATGCAGTACCAGATCGTGCGTCCGGACGGCAGGCTGCTGTACGTCACGGCGGTGTGCAAGAAGACGAGCCTGCCGAAGTTCCGTCCGGACTTCGAGGCGATCGTCAAGTCGATCCGCTTCAGCTAACGGGTCGCGGGTTCCGGCGGCACCCCGTCGCCGCGGCGGGCCAGCCTCAGATAGAGGCCATCCGCGCGGCGTGGGTGAGGAAGAACGAAAGCAGCTCGAGGTTGATCTTCAGATCGACGTTCTTGAGCTTGACCTCGGGGTGTCCCTTGAGCTGAGCGGGCGCGAAGTTGAGGACGGCCTGGACTCCGGCGGTGACGAGGTCGTCGTAGACTTTTTGCGCCGAGCTCGCCGGGACCGTGATCACCCCCAAGTGCACCTTCCGCTCTTTCACAATTTGGGACAACTCTGCGACGCTCTCGATCGTCAAGCCTCCGGGCACGCGCTTGCCGAGCTTGTGCGGGTCGGAGTCGAGGATCGCGACGATGCGGAAGCCGCCGGTGTTGAAACCGGAGTAGTGCGACAGGGCGGTGCCGAGGTTACCGGCGCCGACCATGAGCACGCGGCGCTCCTCGTTCAACCCCAGGATGTTGACCAGGTGCTCGCAGAGTTGGGTCACGTTGTACCCCACGCCGCGGATGCCGAACTCGCCGAAGTACGCGAGGTCCTTGCGGATCTGCGCCGAGTTCAGGTGGAACCGGTCGGCGAGTTCCTGCGAGGAGATGGTGGTGCCGCCCTCGTACTCGAGCTGCTGGAGGCAGCGCAGGTAGACCGAGAGGCGGTTGATCGTCAGCTCGGAGATGCTCTCGACGGGGATGTAGCGCTTGAACGCCATAGGTCACCTCACGAGGGCTTTCGCCGCAGCCTCGGCGGCAGTCAACAGCCAGTTGGGGAAGACGCCGAGCCCCACGATCGCCAGGGCGCATGCACCGGCGACGATCCTCACCGGCCACGGCTCGACGTACGCCGGGGCCCGCTGTGGCAGGGGTTTCATATAGAGATAGTACACCACTCGCACGTAGAAGAAGACCGAAACGAAGCTGGCGAGCACGCCGACGACGGCGAGCCAGGCCAAGCCCTGGTTCACGGCCGCACGGAACACGAGGAACTTCGCGACGAAACCGACGGTGGGCGGGATGCCCGCGAGCGAGAACATCGCGACGGCGAGTGTGAACGAGAGGAACGGACGCCGCCACCCCTGGCCGGCGAGGTCGGTGATCAGGTGCGGCTCATCCTCGTTCTCGGAGAACGCCGAGACGACCGCGAACGCGGCGATGTTCATCACGGTGTAGGCGGCGAGGTAGACGAGGATGCCGGCGAGGCCGTCGAAGCCGAACGCCACGACGCCGACCATGGCGTAGCCCATGTGG
>DAIDOU010000220.1 GCA_027458945.1 Acidobacteriota bacterium | reverse complement strand
CGCCGTCGACGAGCCGTCAGCGCGCGCGGCCGACGCGGCGGGGGTCGACGTCGTCCTCGTCGGCGACTCGCTGGCGATGGCCGCGCTCGGCCGGCCCGACACGCTCTCGGTGACGCTCGACGAGATGATCCACCACACGCGCGCGGCCGCCGCCGGCGCGCGGCGCGCCCTGCTCGTCGCCGACATGCCGTTCGGCTCGTACCAGACGAGCGTCGCCGATGCGGTGCGCAGCGCCTGCCGCCTCGTCGCCGAGGGCGGCGCCCGCGCGGTCAAGCTCGAGGGGCCGCGCCCCGAGGAGACCGCGGCGATCGTCGCCGCCGGCATCCCCGTCGTCGCGCACCTCGGGCTCACGCCGCAGTCGGTCCACCGCTTCGGCGGCTACCGCGTTCAGGGGCGCGAGGTCGAGGCGGCGCTGCGGCTCGTCGACGACGCGGTCGCGCTCGAACGCGCCGGGGCGTTCCTGCTCGTGCTCGAGGCGATCCCGGCGCCGCTCGGTGAGGCGGTCACGCGGCGAGTCGCGATCCCCACGATCGGGATCGGCGCCGGGCCGGGGTGCGACGGCCAGGTGCTTGTGTTCGCCGACCTGCTCGGGCTCTCCGCCGGGCCCGCGCCGCGCTTCGTCCGCCGCTACGCCGACCTCGCCGGCGCCGCCCGCTCCGGCATCGCCGCATTTGCCGACGACGTGCGCGCCGGCCGCTACCCGGCGCCGGAGGAGACATACCCGTCCCCGGCCGGGCTCGCGGCCGCCCTTGCGCGGCGCCTGGGGAGCGACTGACATGCTCACCGTGACTACGATCGCCGGCGTCCGCTCGCGGCGCGAGGAGGCGGCCCGCACCGCGGTGCGGATTGCGCTCGTGCCGACGATGGGGGCGCTCCACGACGGCCACCTCGCGCTCGTGCGCCGCGGCCGTGAGCTCGCCGACGAGGTGTGGGCGAGCGTGTTCGTCAACCCGGCGCAGTTCGGCCCCGGCGAGGACTTCGAGCGCTACCCGCGCGACCTCGAGCGTGACGGCGCGCTGCTCGCCGGCGCCGGCGCCAGCGTGCTCTTCGCCCCGGCGACGAAGGAGATGTTCCCGCGCCCGTCGGCCACGGTCGTGGACCTCCCCGCGCTCGCGGCCGGACTGTGCGGCGCCCACCGCCCCGGCCACTTCCGCGGCGTCGCGCTGATCGTCGCCAAGCTGCTCAACGTGGTGCAACCGCACGTGGCCGTGTTCGGCGCCAAGGACTGGCAGCAGGCGGCGGTGATCCGGCGCCTGGTCGAGGACCTCGACATGCCGGTGCGGATCGAGGTCCACCCCACCGTGCGCGAGGACGACGGCGTGGCGCGCTCGTCGCGCAATGCGTACCTCGACGCCGGCCAGCGGCGCGCCGCCACCGTCCTGCACCGGGCGCTGCAGCGCGCCGCCGCCGCAGCCGCAGGCGGCGAGCGCCGGCGCGCCGCCCTCGAGGCGATCCTCGCCGCCGAGGTGGCGGCGGAGCCGCTCGCGCGCCTGCAGTACGCCGCCGCCGTCGATCCCGACACCCTCGAGGCGCGTGAGCCCGTGGGGAACCGCGTCCTGCTGGCGCTCGCCGTCTTCGTCGGCGCGACGCGGCTGATCGACAACACCGTCGTGGAGGTGCCCTGATGCTCCGGCCGTTCTTGCGCGCGAAGATCCACCGCGCTCGCGTCACCCGCAGCGACCCCGACTACGTCGGCTCGATCACGATCGACACCGACCTCCTCGCGGCCGCCGACCTCCTCCCGCTCGAGCAGGTGGACGTCTACAACCTCACCCGCGGCACCCGGTTCACCACCTACTGCATCGCCGGAGCGGCCGGGAGCGGCGAGATCGGGGTCAACGGCGCCGCGGCCCACCTCGCCAAGACCGGCGACCTGGTGATCATCGCCGCCTACTGCCAGCTCGACCGCGAGGAGATCCCCGGCCATCGCGCCCGCGTCGTGCTCGTCCAGGGGCGCAACGCGATCGCCGAGGTGCGGGTGCAGTCGCCGTTCGACCTCCCGGCGTGAAGCGGGCAAAGGGGAGAGGAAAAAGGGCAAAGGGAAGACGAGGACCCCACGATCCCCGCCGTTCCTTTGCCCTTTGACCTCTTCCCTTTGACTTCTTCCCTCGGGCCTGTTCCGGCCGCGCCCGCGCCTACATGTACTTGAGCATCTCCTTGGCGGTCGCCGCTTCCTTGTGGTCGGGCGCGGTCTTGATGAACTTCTGGAGCAGCTCCTTCGCCTTCGCGGTCTCGCCGGCGCGGAAGCACACCATGCCGAGCTGGAACATCGCCTCGGGGTACTCCGGGTTGGCCGCCAGCGCCTTCTCCAGCAGCGGCCGGGCGTTCGCGTCGTCGCCCTTGTTGAGGAACG
>DAIDOU010000219.1 GCA_027458945.1 Acidobacteriota bacterium | reverse complement strand
GCCGGTATCTTCATCAGCGGGCGGCTCACGCGCGCCGCGATCTCCATGGGCGCGCGCCAGCGCGAGGTGACGATGGCCGACCTGGAGACGCTGCACGACGCCGTACGCCGGCAGCCCCTCCCCGCGGGTCACACCGTCCTCAACGTCGTGTCGCCGACCTACGCTCTCGACGACCAGGACGGCCTCCTCGACCCTCAGGCGATGGTCGGGCGGCAGTTGGCGGTGGACGCCTACGTGCTCACCTGCCAGGAGAGCCCGGTCCGCACCATCGAGAAGGCGATCAACGAGGCCGGTCTCGCGGTGGAGGAGTTCCTCTTCGCCCCGGTCGCCGCCGCCGACGCCACGCTGACCGCCGACGAGCGCCGGCTGGGCGCGATCGTGATCGACATCGGCTACGGCACGACCAGCTATGCGGCGTACTCCGGCGACAAGCTCCTCGCATCCGGCAGCTTCCCGATCGGCGGCAACAAGATCAACGACGACCTCGTGCACCGCTTTCAGACGACGGCGGCCGGGGCGGAGAAGGCCAAGCGCGAGGCCGGCACGATGCTCCTCGGGGACGTCGGGGAGGAGGAGACGATCTCGGTCCCGACGATCGAAGGGCGCGGCACGCACGTGATCTCGCGCCGCGAGCTGTGCAAGACCATCCGCCTGCGCATGCAGGAGACGTTCGAGCTGATCGCCGCCGAGGTGTGGCGCCAGATTCCGCAGGACGCGCCGTGCACCGGCGTCGTGCTCTCGGGCGGCGGCGCCCACCTCGAAGGGCTTGCCGCCCTCGCGGAAGAGGTCTTCGTCAAGCGGGCGCGGCTCGGCGACCTGGAAGGCGTCCCGGACGCCACGCACCTGCTCGCGAGCTCGGAATTGCCTGCGCGCTCGCCGGCCGTGGCCGTCGGGCTGCTCGTGCATGGACGCAGCCTCTTGCTCCCGGCCGCGGTGCCGCAGGTGCGCGAGAGGCGGCGCCGCGAAGGGTTGTGGACACGAATTTCACGCAAGGTTCTTGCGAAAAGGGGAGGTGGATTGTGATCACGTTTGACGATTCGAAGGGCGGTTCGAACCCCACGATCACCATCGCCGACGAGTCCTCGCCGGCCCTGATCAAGGTCGTGGGCGTCGGCGGCGGTGGCTGCAACGCGGTGAACCGCATGATCGCCGCCGGCATCAAGGGCGTCGAGTTCATCGCGGTGAACACCGACGGTCAGGCGCTGCGCGCGAGCCGGGCGGGGGTGCGTCTCCAGCTCGTGACCCCGAACTCGCGCGGCAAGGCGCTCGGCGCCGGCTGCGATCCCGAGGCCGCCAACCGCGCCGCGCTCGACCGCACCGAGGAACTCATCGAGTGCATCGAGGGCGCCGACATGGTCTTCATCGCCGCGGGCATGGGCGGCGGCACCGGTACGGGCGCGGCGCCGGTGATCGGCAACCTCGCCCGCGACGCGGGCGCCCTCACGGTCGCGGTGGTCACCAAGCCGTTCGCCTTCGAGGGCTCTCGCAAAGCGCGCATCGCCGACAAGGGGATCGAGGAGCTGCGCACGTGCGTGGACACCTTGATCACGGTGCCGAACTCGCGCCTGCTCCAGATGGTCGGGCCTCAGGTGTCGGTGGAGGAGGCGTTCCAGCTCGCCGACGAGGCGCTGCGCCACGGCGTCGAGGGGATCTCGGACATCATCAACGAGACCGGGATCATCAACCGCGACTTTGCCGACGTCGAGACGGTGATGCGCGGCGGCGGGATGGCGTTGATGGGCATCGGCCAGGGCCAGGGCGAGCACCGCGCCATCGAAGCGGCGCAGCAGGCGTTCTCCTCGCCGTTGCTCGAGGAGGCCTCGCTCGAGGGCGCCCAGCGGGTGCTGGTGAACTTCATCGGCGGGCGCGACACGACGATCGCCGAGATCAACGATGCCGCCGAGTACATCGCCAAGCGCTGCTCCCCCGACTGCCTGTTCCTGTTCGGCTACGGGCAGCGCGACGAGCTCGAGTCGCGGATCCAGGTCACGGTCATCGCCACCGGTTTCGGGGCGACCGCCGAGGACCGGCCGGCGCGCGCGGCCGAGCGCCCGCTCCCGCGCGAGGCCCCGCGGTCGGAGAAGCAGGCCGAGTCGGCGAGTCCGTACCTGCCGGCGAACTTGCCGACCGACTACGGCGTCAACGTCGGGTTCTCCGAGCTGGATACACCGACGTACCTGCGCCGCCAGATGGACTGAGCGGTCGCGGGCCGCACCACCGACCCCGGGGCGCCACCCACCTCCCGGCGCCCCCGGGGTCGCGCCCACCGCGCCCCAGGTGTCGCGACACCGCCGCCGCGCTGCCCATCCCGGAGCTGGCAGCGTGCCCTCATCGAGCGCGCAGGCGTACGGCGGGGCTACTTCGTCTTGTTGAACAGCGCGTCGAACGCCGCCCGCGAACCGGACGAGGGCCCCTCCGCGGCCGCCGCCGGCGACGGCCGGTCGGAGGCGAACTCCTGCACCGTGTTCGGGGTCATCAGCTCGCAGGTGTTGCGCCGGCTCTTGTTGGTGACGCGCTCGGGGACCGGCTTGCGGCACTCCTTGGGACGCGAGGTGTCGAAGTGGATGCAGTTGGAGCACGTGTGCAGGTCGTTGCCGCAACTGGCGCACACGGCATCGAGGGCGACCGTGCCCTCGAGCCGCTGCCGGGTGCCGCAGATCCGGCAGCGGAACACGGTCACCGTCGGCGCGCCGAGACCGCGGCCGCGCGGGCCCTCGGGACGCTCGCGCGGCCCGCGGTCGCCCGGCCGCTGGCTCTCTTGGCGCGGCTCGCGGCGCTCCTCGTCCTGGTAGCCGCTGTGCCGGTACTTGCGGTCGGACATGGCGCCGTTATAGCACAGCCACGGAGCGTGCGCGGCGCCGCGACCGGTCCGCCCGGGCGCAGCGTCACCAGCGGTGGAACGCGGGGTGACCCTCCCGCACCGCGACGAAGACGCCGCGGCACGTGGCCGTCACCGCGCCGCCGCTCTCCAGCACGCCCTCGACCACGGCGCGATCTGTGCTCGCCTCGACGACGCGCGAGCGCACGGTGACCGGGCCGCGCGACGAGGTCGGCCGCCTGAGCACGACACGGTACTCCGCCGTCACGGTGCACGGCGGTGCGCTCAACCCGTTTGCGACCATCAGGTGAAGCGCCGCGGTCCAGTTGCAGTGACAGTCGAACAGCGTCCCGATGATCCCGCCGTTGAGGGCACCGTCGAACGCCTCGTGGCGCCGCTCGGGCGTCCACACGCAGACGACCTCGCCGCCGCGCGCGAAGCTTCGGATCCGCAACCCGTCGGGGTTGGCCGGCCCGCAGCCGAAGCACCGGGTCGCGGGCGCGTAGCGCTCCTGGAGACTCTGCTCCTCGCTCATGCTGCGAGTCTACCCGCCCGCCACGCCGGCGCCACCGGACCACGGACCACTGACCGCGGACCACGTCGTTCCGGTGCCCTGTGCCCGGACCCCTGTCCTCAAGGGAGCTTGACCTTGCTGGCGATGTTGTCGCGGATCCAGTGCTCGTCCAGCCACTCGAGCGGATCGACCGACTTCCCCTGGACGAAGATCTCGAGGTGGAGGTGATCGCCACCGGCCAGACCGGTCGAGCCGCTGTTCCCGATCTGCTGCCCCTTGGCGACCACGTCGCCGGGCTTGACCGAGATCGAGGACATGTGCCCGTACAGGCTCATCAGCCCGTAGCCGTGGTCGATGATCACGGCGTTGCCGTAGATCACGAGCCAGCCGGCGAACACGACCCGCCCCGAGTTGGCCGCCGGCACCGGCGCGTGCTCGGTCGACGCGAGATCGAGGCCGAGGTGCGTCTGGTGGTCCACCGCGCGGCCCTGGTACAGGTAGGTCCGGCTCTCGGCGAACCCCGCCCGCCGCTGCGTGTCCGGCATCTGCAGGAACGCCCCGCGCCAGAGGAACGCCGACTCGGTGTTCTTGGCGATCGCGGCGATCTTCGCGAGCACCTCCTGCCGCTCCTTACCGTTGATGCGCAGGTACTGGTCGAGCAGCGAGCCGCTGGCGTCGAACCCCGGCGTCTGGCTGGCGATCGCCGGCACGACGCGCTCGAGGAACGCGTCGGAGAGCTCGATCGTGTCGCTCTTCGGCGGCGCCTTCTTGAAGAGGTCCACGAACGGCAGCTCGCTGCGGTTGCCGGCGGCGTCTTCGGCGAACAGACGCACCTGGCCGACGTCGTCGAGCTCCCACGGAATGGCGAAGAGGGCGAACCGCTCGCCGGGCCCGCCTCCCGGCAGCGGGAACGAGAGCGACACCGTGTCTCCGGCCCGGACTCCGGAGCTCACCACGCCGTCACCGACGCGAAACACCACGACGCCGCAGCCGCCCTGGCGGACGTAGTGCTGCCGGGAGAGGAGCTCGAGACGCGGCGGCCGCAGCAGCACGGCCATCTTCTTCTCCACCACCACCGGCGCGTGCGAGCGCAGCGGCCCGGCCATCCGGTCCGCGGTCGCCCGCACCGTCGCCTCGCCCTCCTGCAACCACGCCTGGGCGGAGCGCCCGACGGTCGCGGTCAGGTCGGCCTCGGCGGTGCGGGGGCTCCGGAACGGCGAAAACGCCCCGCCGCGCGCGAACCGACGTTCGGCGAGCATCACCGAGCGCTCGCCCTGGACGAGCTCGAGCCTGATCGCCCCGAGACCGCCGGACGGCTCGGAGAAGTGCGCCGTGATCCGGGTGGCGGGGCCGATCGCCTCGTGGTCGCCCGTGATCACGACGGACGGCGCCGGCCCGCGGCGCAAGGCGCCCCAGGCTGCCAGACCGACGACCGCGAGCGCGACCATCACGAGAAGCAGCCGGCCGCGGCCGCGGGAACGCTCTCCCAACGATGCTATCGGCACGATGTCATCTCCCGCGGCGCCGCCTGGGGCCACTTCACGGCGTCGGCTGTGCCGGCGCGAACTTCGCCAGCAGATCGCGAACCGCATCCTTGTGCACGACGAACGTGAGCATCTTCAGGCGCACGTAGTCGTCGCGGTAGAAGTAGTAGCCGTCGAACTTGCCCCAGCGCGAGGAGCGCGCCGAGTCCTTGATCAGGAACCAGTCGTGGCCGTCGAGGGTGGTCCAGCCGAC
>DAIDOU010000218.1 GCA_027458945.1 Acidobacteriota bacterium | reverse complement strand
CATGGAGTAGGCCTTGGAGAAGCCGTTCACCACGATGGTCTGCTTCTGGATGCGCTCGCTGAGGGAGGCGATGGAGACGAAGCGCGCGCCGTCGTAGACGAGCTTCTCGTAGATCTCGTCCGAGATGACCCAGAGCTGCTCCTTGAGGCACACCTCGGCGATGGCCTCGAGGTCCTCCCGGGTGTAGAGAGCCCCCGTGGGGTTGCAGGGGTAGTTGAGGATGAGGGCCTTGGTGTTGGGCGTGATCGCCGCGGCGAGGTCGCGCGGGGAGAGACGGAATCCGTTCTCCTCGTGCGTCGGGACGATCACCGGGTTGGCCTTGGCCAGCTTGACCTGGTCCGGGTAGGAAACCCAGTACGGCGCCGGGATCAGGATGTCGTCGCCCTCGTCGTAGAGCGCCATCGCGACGTTGAACAGCGAGTTCTTGGCGCCCGCCGAGACGATGATCTCGTCGGGCGAGTAGGCGAGGCCGTTGTCGCGCTCGAGCTTGCCGCAGATCGCCTGCTTGAGCTCCGGGATGCCGTCGTTGGCGGTGTACTTGGTGAAGTCGGCGTCGAGCGCCGCCTTGGCGGCGCGCTTGACGACCTCGGGGGTCGGGAAGTCGGGCTCGCCGACGGAGAAGTCGACGACGTCGATCCCCTGCGCCCGCATCTGCCTCGCCCGCGCGTTGATGCGCAACGTCGGCGACAGCGCGATGCGGTTGGCGCGCTCACTTAGCATCGCGGCCTCCCCTCCTCCCGGCCGGCCGCGCGGCGCGGGCGGGGGCGGCCCCCGCAGCTAGGCATCCTTCTTCTCCCCCTTCTCCCCGCGCTTGACCAGCTCGGCGAGCTTGATGCCGGTGAGCGACTCGACCACCGCGGGGAGCTGCGCCAGCACGCTGCCCACCTGCCCGGTCAGCTTGGAGGCGCCGCTCGCGTCGCCGACCATGACGATCTTGTCCACCTTGGCGAGCGGCTCGGACACGGCCCGGGCCAGCTCGGGGAGCTGCTGGATCACCATCTCGGCGAGCGCGGCGTCGGTGTACTGCTTCCACGCCTCGGCCTTGCGCTGCATCGCGTCGGCCTCGGCCCTGCCCCGGGCAGAGATCGCCTCGGCTTCGGCGGTCCCGTACAGCCGGATGCCGGCCGCCTTCCCCTTCGCCTCGAGCTCTTTCTGGTAGGCGTCGGTGTCCGCCTCGAGCTTGGCCTGGTAGTGCATCGCCTCGGCCGGCCGCTTGACCGTCGCCTCGAGCTCCTTCTCGCGACGGACGATCTCCTGCTCCTCGACCCTGGCGGCAAGCTCCTTCTCCGCCAGGCGCACCGCGTACTCCTGCCGCTTGAGCGCCTCGGAGAGCTTGGCGCGCTCGAGGTCGTACGCCACGTCGGCGGCGGCGCGTTTGGTGTTGACGGAGGACTGGAAGTCGGCGCGCTGCATCTCGAAGTCGCGCGTCGCCTTGGCGAGCTCGGCCTCAGCCTGCAGGCGGGCGATGTCGCCCTGCTTGCGGTACTCGGATGCCTGGATCGCGGCGTCGCGCTCGGTCTCGGCCTGGGCGAGGGTGGCGTCGCGCTTGACCTCGGCGATGCGGCGGGCGCCGAGCGAGGCCAGGTAGCCCTGCGCGTCGGAGATGTCCTTGAGGGCGAACGAGAGCAGCTCGAGGCCGAGGCGCTCGAAGTCCTCGCCGGCCGCCTGCCGCACCCGCGCGGCGAACGTGTCGCGGTCGGTGTAGATCTCCTCCACCGACATCGTGCCGAGCGCGGCGCGCATGTGCCCCTCGAGCACCTCCTGCGCCACCGAGGTGATGCCGGCGGCGCCCTTGGAGAGGAAGTTCTCGACGGCCCGCGGGAGGAGCGTCGCGTCGCTCGAGGCCTTGACCTGGCCGAACGCCTCGGCGGCGATCATCACGCCCTGGGCGGTGAGCGCCTCGGGGCAGCGCACCGAGATCGAGAACACCTCGAGGGGCAGGGTGTCCACCGTCTCGACGAGCGGCATCACGAACGTGCCGCCGCCGACCTGCAGGCGGTAGCCGACCGTCCGCTGCGTGCCGTCCCGCTCGGTCACCTTCGAGGTCCGCCCCGAGATGACGAGCACCTGGTTGGGGCCGACCTTGCGGTAGTTGAACGCCCACAGACCGATGAAGAGCAGGATGACGACGACGACGACGGCGCCGATGATCCACGGGAGCAACGCCATGGCTTCCTCCTCCGTCCGGCGGGACGGATGCCGTCACCTTAGAACAAGTTCCACGTGCGTACAAGGTGGGTCGCAAGAGGCATTGGTCCGGGGACCGGGCTCCGGAAGATCCGGACTCGCGGATCGGGGCTCGACACGTGCGCGGCCGGCAAAAGGGCAAAACGGAAAGGGAAAAGGGGAAAGGGAAAAGGGGAAAGGGAATACAAAACCCGCTTCGGTTGTGTCTCGGTCTTCCCTTTGCCCTTTACCCCTTGCCCTTTTCCCTATTTCCCTTGGGTCACGCCGGTCCCTCGGCTCGCGCGTGCTAGCATCCGGACGGCGCCATGCCGTACACGTTCGTCGAGATCGAGGCCACGCGCGGGCGGCGGATCGTGCTGCTGTTCGCAACCCTGCTCGTGGTCTACCTCGTCGGCGCGGCGTTCGTCGGCCTGGCGCTGCTCTTCCCCCTGCTGCCGTTCG
>DAIDOU010000217.1 GCA_027458945.1 Acidobacteriota bacterium | reverse complement strand
TCGAGACCGTGATCCCGCCGAACGACCCTCGCGTCTGGATGCGCGCCGCCTCGAGCGTCTTGTGCGTCTTGACGTGCGGCCGCAGGCGCACGCCCAGGCGGGCGGCCCGCTGTGCCATGCGCGACGCGTTGCGCTCGAGCGCGACGAGGTCGACGAGCGCCGCCGGCGTCGGGAGCTGCTCCAGCCGCATCGGCGCGAGGGTACCAGAGCAGCGCCGCCGGCCGGCCGCAGCCGACCGCTCCTTGAGACCTCGTGTCCTCGGCCGCGGACACGGTGGCGCCGCCGCGCACCGAGACGGAAGTCACCGTTGCCCGTGGCGTGCTCGGCGGGCGACGACCCGGACTCCACGATCCGCACTGGCACGCTCTATGCTTAGCTCTTGGCAGAGGTTGCACCGGCGCAGCCACGACGCTGTGAACGGTCGCCAGGCGCCGGAAGAGGAGATCGTATGACAGGCAAGCTCGCTCGTCTATCGTTTCTGGGAGCCGTGGCGGGGTTGAGCCTCCTCTGCGACACGGCGGTGTGGGCCACGCCGCCCCTTCCCACCCTGACTCAGGTGGGCTCCACCGCGATCGTCTACAGGGGCGACCAGATCGACGTCGCGCTCTCCTACCGCTACGCCAAGCTGAACCCCGAGGGGCGTTGGCTTCTGCTCGACACCGCGATGACCGCGGCGACGGACCCGATCGAGGTGCCGCGCACCGCGATCTGGCTGCGGATCCCCGACGGCCGGGTGGTGCCGCTCGCGACCCAGGAGGAGTTCGGCCGCGACTACCCGCAGCTCGCGGCGATGATCGCGCGCGCCAACATCACCCGTGAACCGCTCGGCTACCTCACCCCGCAGCGCCCGCGGCTGATCCGCTTCTTCGCCGAGCGCGGCCGCGGGCTGGCGTGGCCGTCGACGTGGCTGGACCAGTGGCACAACAACTTCGGCCGCCTCTTCTTCCGGATCCCCGACGGGATCCAGAAGGGCGACTATCAGCTACTGATCCGGCTGTCCAAGGGCGAGGCGGCGATCCCGTTCACGATCTGACCGGCGGCTGAAGCCGCGCGCAGCTACGCCGTGACCCGGACGACGACGAAGGTGATGTCGTCGTCCTGATCGCGCCCGCGGCGCCAACGGGTGACGGCGCCCGCGAGCCATTCGATGACGGCCGCCGCCGGAACCCCGGCCGCCGAGCGCAACGCCTCGGCGGCGCCCTCGAAGCCGAGCGGCCGTCCCTCGGGATCGAGCAGCTCGGCGAAGCCGTCGGTCGCGAACAGGAGCGTGTCGCCCGGCTGCAGCGCCGTGCCTTGCTCCCGGTACGTGGGCGCGAGCCCGCCCCCGAGCGGCAGCCCACCGGCGCCGAGCTCTTCGACCGCGCCGGACGCCGCGCGCCAGACCAGCAGCGGGGGCATCCCCGCCGAACTGACCGCAACCGAGCGCGGCTCGACGCGTGCGACGCTCAGACACATGTGGAGGTGCTTGAGGTTCATGCCGCGGAGCACCCGGTCGCACTCGGCGAGCATCGGCGCGAGGGCACCGCCGCCGCCGAGCGTCGCGAACAGCGCCTTGACCGCGGTGACCAGGATCCCCGCCGCCACGCCGTGCCCGGTGGCGTCCCCCACGGCGACCACCAGGCTCCCTGCGCGGCCCGGCCGGGCGTCGTAGTAGTCGCCGCCCACCTCGCTGGCCGTGGTCATCGCGACCGCGATCTCCAACCCGTCGACCTCGGGTAACGCGGCGGGCAGCATCGAGAGCTGCAACGTGCGCCCGGCCTCCAGCTCGCGGCTCTTGCGCTCGTTCTCGGCCTCGAGCAGGCGCCGCCTCAGTTCGTGGCCGTGCGCCTCGCGCTCCTGCGCCAGGAGCCGCGACGTGAGCGACTCGACCTCGGCGAGGCGCGCCTCCAGGTGCAGGCTCGTGCGCGCGACCGTGCGAGCGAGGAACAGCGACATCGTGAGGACGCTGGCGAGCACGCCGAAGACGTACACCGCGTTGAAGCCGGCGACCGGCGGGATGACGCGGAAGCTGACCAGGACCTGGAGCACGATGAAGACCGCCAGCACCGCCATCCCGGCGAGGATGATCGCGACGCCCTCCCGTGCCACCGTCTTGCCGCTCCGTTCGATCCGGACGATGTCCACCAACATCACCGCGAAGTACCCCGACCAGAGCACGGTCGCGTACGGCTCCGGGGTAAGGAAGATCGCCGGCACCAGCAACCCGCCGACCACGGTGAACGCTTTCCAGCTCCTCGGGAACGGCCGCGTCCGCACGGCGTAGTAGGTGAGCTGGCCGAGCATAATGATGACGACCGGGGCCGGCGCCATGAAGCGGTTCAACAGCGGTTCCCATGCCGCCGGGGGGAGCTCCATGGCGCCGTAGTCGCGGAACACGAGCAGCGCGAACGCGGCCATGAACAGGGCGTAGAACAGGTTCTCCCGCAATCGAGGGTAGAACGAGTAGAGCGCCCCGTGCAGCAGCGCCACGAACGCCAGCACCGCAGCCAGCGCGCCCAGCAGGGCGCCGTTTCGCCGCGCGAGAGCGGCCCTCGCCGCGGTGACCGCATCGGGCTCGTGGATCGAGAGCGTGAACCCGAAGCCCGCGCCGCCCGCGCCTGGTGCCGCGCAGGTGTAGCGCACCGCGAGGACATGGTCAGACCGGGCGGAGAACTCGATCGGCCACGGGCCGAACTGCGCCGGCGGCGACTCGGGTGCCGGCACCGTGGCCGCCGCGCCGCGATGGACGACCGTGCCGTCGAGGTAGACGTCAGCCGCCCCCGCCTCCCGGATCCTGACGAGCAGCGGCACGCCCTGGAGCGTGGGGCCGACGCGGAGGTGGCGGCGGAACCAACCGACGCCGGGCCATCCGCCGCGCGGCAGGTGCCCCGGCGCGAGGTCGGGGGGCACCGCTTCCCAGCCGGCGTCGTCGAACCCGGGCGCGGCCCAGGCAGCGTCGTCGCCGGGTTGGAAGCGCCACGGGAAGCTGAGCTCGACGCCATCGGGGCTGCCGGCGAACGCCCGCACCGTCAGCTCCGCGGGCTTCGGCTCCTGGGCCGGCGCGGTGCCGGGCACCGCCCCCAACGTTGCGGCGAGAACCGCGACCCGCAACGACAAGACGCCGCGCCTGGCTGGCCGGCAGGTCACGCGGTGCGCACCGAAACTCTGGTTCCCTTGATGCGGGCGCCGCGTAGGCGGCGCACGACGAGCGCCGCCACCTCCTCCGCCACCTCGACGATCGAGGACTCGTCGCTGATGTCGATCGCCCCCACCACGCTCCCCGCGACGCCGGCCTCGCCGGTGATGGCGCCGACCAGATCTTGCGGCCGCACACCGCCCCGGCGGCCGACGTTGAACACGAGGCGCGTCATGCCCCCGTCCGGCGTCGCCCGACGCCGGGTCTGCGGCCGCTCGGTCGCCCCGGCGGGCGGTCCGCTCCGGCGCCCGGTCGCGGCGCCGCGCGCGCCCCCCGGCACCCGGACCGGCCGTGGCCGCTCGGGCCGCGGAGCGGGAATCTCCTCCGCCTCCTCGCCGGTGCGGTTCTCGGCCCGGTGTGCCAGCTTCACCGCGGCAAGAGCGACCTGCATGATGTCGTATTCCGAGGCGAGCGACTCGACGACGACGCGCATCCCCTCGAGGTCGTCCTCGACCAGCAACGCCTGCACGGCGGCGCGCGTCATCTCCAGGCGCCGGGCCCGCAGGTCGGAGATCGTCGGCAGCCGCTCCACCCCGATCTTCTGCTTCGTGGCCTGCTCGATGTTGCGCAGCAGGCGCTGCTCGCGCGGCTCCGCGAGCGTGACGACGATCCCCGCCCGGCCCGCCCGTCCCACCCGGCCGATGCGGTGCACGTACGCCTCCGGGTTGGACGGGACGTCGAAGTTGAAGACGTGGGAGAGCTGCTCGATGTCGAGGCCGCGCGCCGCGACGTCGGTCGCGATCACCAGGTCGGCCGCGCCGGCGCGCAGCCTCCCCATGACGCGCTCGCGCTCGTCCTGCGCCATCCCTCCGTGCAACGCCTCGGCACGGTACCCGCGTGCCGCGAGCGTCTCGGATAGCTCGTCCACCTCGAGCCGGGTGCGGCAGAAGACGATCGCGGAGGCCGGGTCCTCGACGTCGAGCAAGCGGCCGAGCGCGGCGAGCTTGTGGGCGCGGTCCACGATGTAGGCGGTCTGGCGCACGCGCGGCGGCGCCCCGGCCGCGCCGCGCTCGCGTGCGACCGCGATCTCGACCGGGTCGGTGAGGTGGCGTTTGGCGATCGCCACGATCGGCCGCGGCAGGCTCACCGAGAAGAGCATCGTCTGGCGCTTGGCCGGCGTCGCCGCGAGGATCGCCTGGATGTCCTCGGCGAACCCCATGTCGAGCATCTCGTCGGCCTCGTCGAGCACCACCGTCATCACGCCGGCGAGATCGAGGGTGCCGCGGCCGAGGTGGTCGAGCGCCCGCCCCGGCGTCGCGACGACGACGTCGATGCCGCGCTGCAACGCCCGCACCTGCTGGCCGAAGCTCTGGCCGCCGTACAGCGGCAGCACGCCGCCGGCCACCAGGCGGCCGTAGCGGTGCACCGCCTCCGCCACTTGCATCGCCAGCTCGCGCGTCGGCACCAGCACGAGCGCCGAGGGCCGAGGCCGGTCATCGCCGAGCGACGCGAGCCGGTGGAGCAGCGGCAGCGCAAACGCGGCGGTCTTGCCGGTGCCCGTCGCCGCCTGGCCGATCAGGTCGCGGCCGGCGAGCAGCGGCGGGATCGCCGCGCGCTGGATCGGCGTCGGCTCCTCGTAGCCCAGCGCCACGAGCGCCTCGACGATCCTGGGGTCGAGTCCCAACGCGATGAATTCGTCCCCCGGGCTGCGGTCGGTTCCGGTCATCGATCACCTACCTTCCCCGGCGACGGTACACCATCCGGGGTTCTCCGGGCCGCCGCTTTGCTACGCTGCGTGGGTGAGCTTCGCCGACACGCTCCGCGGCCTGGCCGCGAACCGGGGCCTCGCGCTGCCGCCGGCGAGTCACCCCGAGCCGCTTGCCGCGCTCGACTACGCCCTCGAGCGGGCGCTCAAGGACGAGGCGCTGGCGCGGTTCTGGCGCGCCGAGAAGTTGCCCGGCGCTCCCGAGCCGGTCGTCGCGGCGCCCCGGCCCCGCGGCTACCGCACGACGAGCAAGCGCCGGGCGGCGTTGGGTCCCAAAGGTCTCGCCCTCGCCTTCCCCGGCGTCGGGCCTGCACGGCGGGGGCTCTCGCCATCGGCGCTCGACGTTCCCGAGCATGCGGTCGTCTACCTGTTCCTGATCGGCCGCCTGTCACGCCCCCCGGCGCGCGCGCTGGCGTCGGCGCTCAACTGGGCGATCGTCCGCGGCGACGCCGGGGCGCTCGCCGTCATCCTCAACGTGCGGGTGTTCGATGCCAGGGTGGTCCGCGCCGGCAAGCAGCTCGCCCTCGACCTGCAGGGGGCCGGGCTCGGCGTGCGTTCGGCCTTCCTCTACCTCGACCCGAGCGGCTCCGAGTACTACCTCGAGGCCAAACGCCCGGTCGGAACGCTCTCCTTCAAGCGGTTGTTCGGCCCGGACTGGCTGCAGGTCGAGGTCGACGGCGTGCGGCTGCGCTTTCCCCCGACCGTGTTCTCGCAGGTGAACGGCGCCATGCTCGAGACGATGACGGGCGCCGCCGCCGCCCTCCTGGCGCCGCTATCCGGCTGCGCCCTGCTCGACCTCTACTGCGGCTACGGCTTGTTCGCGCTCACGGCCGGCCGCGACGCGGCCCGCGTGACGGGCGCGGACGTGGACGGGCCGGCGATCGCGGCGGCACGCGCCAACGCCGCTCACCTCGGCGGGGAGCACGTTCGCTTCCTCCCCGGCCGGATCGACGCGCCGTTCCTCTCCCGGCTGCGCCCGAGCCCGGGCCCCGAGGTCGTGCTCCTCGACCCGCCGCGGCAGGGGACCCAGCCCGGGGTCGCGGCGGCGCTCGCCGCGCGGAAGCCGTTGCGCGCGGCGCACCTCTGCTGCGGCACCGACGAGATTCCGCGCGAGGTCGCCGCCTGGGCCGGAGCCGGGTACCGCCTGGCCCGCGCCATCCCCCTCGACCTGTTCGCCGGGACCGCGGCGCTTGAGACGATGCTGCTGCTCGAGCCGGCCTCCGCCGCCGCCCGGTGACCGGCGTCCCGCCTCAGCGCGCCGCGCCGCCCGCGGATGGCCCCTGGCGACCGCCCGCCTCGTCGTCGAGCGCCTCGCGCACCGAGCGCGCCAGCGTCGCGATGTCGAACGGCTTCTGCAGGAAGCGGGGACCGCAGCACTGCACCCTCTGGCGGAGGACCTCCTCGGTGTAGCCGGACATCAGGATCACGCGCAACCGCGGGTCGCGGGCGCACAGGCCCTCCGCGAGGTCGACCCCAGACCGGCCCGGCAGCATGACGTCGGTGAGCAGCACGTCGAACCGCTGCTCATCGCCCTGGTATGCCACGTCCTCTGCGTCCGCCGCCGCCGTGACCGCGTACCCCAGCGTGGTCAGGATCTCGGTCAGGCTCGCGCGCGCCGCCGCCTCGTCTTCCACTAGAAGGATCCTCTCCCCCCGGCCGGGCGGGAGTCCGTCCGCCTCCCGGGCCAGCCTTCTCGGCGCCGGCCGGATCGGCTCGGCGGCCGCCGGCAACGTGATGCGGAACGTGGTGCCGACGCCGACCTCGCTCTCCACCGCGACCTCCCCGCCGTGCGCCGTGACGATGCCGAGCACCACCGGCAGGCCGAGGCCCGTTCCGCGCCCGGCCCCTTTGGTCGTGAAGAACGGGTCGAAGATGCGGTCGCGGATGGCGGGCGGGATCCCGCTGCCCGTGTCCGCGACCTCGAGCCAGACCCGATCGTCGCCGCCGCCCGTGCGCACGGTCAGCGTGCCGCCGGAGGGCATCGCGTCGCCGGCGTTGAGCGCGAGGTTGATCAGGAGCTGCTCGAGCTGGGCGCGGTCGGCCTCGACCCGCATCGGAGTCGCGGCGAGGTCGAGCGCTAGGGCGATCTTCTCGCCCAGCAGCGGACACACCATCCGGCCCCCGTTGCGCGCCAGTTCGTTGAGGTCCAGCGTCTCGGGCGCCGTGACCTCACCGCGGGCGAAGATGAGCAGCTGGCGGGTCAGCTGCGCCCCGCGCCGGATCTGCTCCTCCAGCCCGCCCAGCTCGGCCGCGACGGTCTGGGCATCGGCACGGCGCAGGCGGAGCGTCTCGACCGCGGCCAGCATCGCCTGCAGCAGGTTGTTGAACTCGTGCGCCACCCCGCCCGCCAGGTTGCCGATCGCCTCCATCCGCTGCGCCTGGCGTAGCTGCGCCTCCAGCCGCTTGCGCTCGCTGATGTCGCGGACCGTGGCGAGGATCACCTGCTCGCCGTCGAGCTCGAACAGGTGGTTACTGATCTCGACCGGGATCGCGCGGCCGTCCTTCGCGACGTGGGACCCCTCCCAGACCGCGAACTTGTCCGCCTGCACCCGCCTCATGATCGCCGGGGTGAGCGCCCGGGTCTCGGGGCTGGCGATGTCTGCGGGGCAGCGCTCGAGCAGTTCCTGCCGGCTGTACCCCAGCCGCCGGCACGCCACCTCGTTGACCTCGAGGAACCGTCCCGGGACCCCGTCCGCCCCGATCCGGAACACGAACACGGCGTCGCTGATGCCGTCGAACAACAGGCGGTACTTCGCCTCGCTCTCCCGCAGCGCCTGCTCGGCCCTTTTGCGCTCGATCACCTGTGCGACCGCGATCGAGATCGAGTTGAGGAGGTCGAGTTGCTCCTCGCCGTAGACCGGACGGTCGGCGTACGACTCCAGCACCATGGCGCCGATCACGCGGTCGCTGAGCGTGAGCGGCACGCCGAGCCACTGGGACGTCGGGTCGCCGCCGCGCACCGCCTCGCCGCGCCGCTCCAACGCGAGCAGCTCGGGCCCCGAGACGAGCATCGGCCGCCCGGCCCCGAGCAGGTGCGCGGTGAGGCCGGCTCCGGGGGCGATCGGCTGGGGCACGCCGCCGCGCACGTCGAAGAAGTACGGAAACTCCAGCAGCCCCGAGTTGGGGTTGAGGATCGCGAAGTGAAAGTGATCGGCCGGCATCAGGCGCCCGACGATCGCGTGCAGCTCGGCGCAGAGCTCGACGAGCGTCCGGGTGGACTGCGCGGCCGCGAAGATATCGTTGAGCGCCGCCTCGATCGTGCGGTTCTGCCACCGCGCGCTGATGTCGCGGATCGCCGCGACCTGGACCGAGCGCCCGTCCCAGTCGAAGTGTGAGGCGGTGATCTCCACCGGAAACACCCGCCCGTCCTTGGCGCGGTGCCAGCGTATGGGCACCCGGGTCACCCGCTGCAGCGCCGCCTGCCGGGTCTTGTCCGGCTCCGCCGAGACGTCCGTCTGATTCAGGCGCAGGAACTCGTCCTTGGAGTAGCCGTACAGTGACACGGCGGCGGAGTTGACCTCCAGGATCGCGCCGGTGGCGTTGTCCACGAAGATCGTCGCGTCCGACCCGAGCTCGAACAGCTGCCGGTACCGCCGCTCGCGCTCGCGCGGCGCCCCGGCCACCTCCGCGTCGACCTCCGGCGGCTCGTCGCCCCAGAGGATGATGTCCGGCTCGCCGCGCTCCACGGCGTCGACGAGCGCTCTCCTGGTCGCGACCCGGTGCGTTTCAATTGCGAGGCCGCTCCGGCGCAGCGCGGACTCGAGGCGCTCCGCCTCGGCCGCCTGGCCCTCGACGATCACGACCCGGATGACCCTGGACACCTCCGCCCCCCCGACTGCCCGGCGGCCCGATTATACGACCGCCGTCTCAGGCCCGAACCAGCACCGCGAGAAAAGCCTCCCCGTAGCGCACGAGCTTCGTGTCCCCGACCCCGCTGACCCGGCGCAACTCCTCCCGGGTCTGCGGGCGCAGCGCCGCCATCGCGGCCAGGGTGGCGTCCGAGAACACGACGTAGGCCGGAACGCCCTGCTCGTCGGCGAGGCGCTTGCGCAGGGCGCGCAGCTGCCCGAAGAGCGCCTCGTCGACCGCACGGCCGTCCGCAGTCAGGCGCGGCCGCTTGCCACCGTCCGCACGGCGGCGCGGCCTCCACACCGCCAGCTCGACCCGCCGCTCTCCCCTGAGCACCTCCCAGGCGGCGGGCGCGAGCTCGAGCACCGAGTAGTTGGCGATGTCCTGACGGAGGAAGCCGAGGTGCACGAGCTGGCGGGCGATCGCCATCCAGCCGTCGGCGGAGCGATCCTTCCCGATCCCGTAGGTCGAGAGGCGGTCGTGCCCCAGCTCGCGGATGCGCGCGACATCGGCGCCGCGCAGGACGTCCGCGACGTGACGGGCGCCGAACCGCTGTCCGACCCGGTAGACGCAACTCAACAGCTTCTGCGCGTCCTCGGTGCCGTCGTAGCGCTCGGGCGGTTCGAGGCAGACGTCGCAGTTGCCGCAGTCGCGCTCCAGCGCCTCGCCGAAGTACCCGAGCAGGGCGCGCCGCCGGCACCCCTGGGACTCGGCGAACGCCACCATCGCCCCGAGCTTGTGCAGCTCGATCCTGACCTGTTCGCGGTCGGAGCCGGTCTCCACGAGGCGCCTGGCCATCACCACGTCCTGCAGCCCGAACAGGAGCAACGCCTCGGCCGGCATGCCGTCGCGCCCGGCCCGCCCCGACTCCTGGTAGTACCCCTCCAGGCTCTTCGGCATGTCGTGGTGAACGACGAACCGGACGTCGGGCTTGTCGATCCCCATGCCGAACGCGACGGTGGCGACCACGACCTGCAACTCGTCGCGCAGGAACGCGTCCTGCACCTCGGTGCGGCGCTCGGGCGGCAGCCCGGCGTGGTAGGCGGCCGCTGCGATTCCCTCGGCCACCAGCCGCGCCGCCACCTCCTCGGTGCGCCGGCGGGTGAGGCAGTAGACGATACCGGAGTCGCCGGAGCGCGAGCGCAGGAAGGTGAGGAGCTGTTCCGCCGGCCGGCTCTTCTCCACGACGGTGTAACGAATATTCGGCCGATCGAAGCCGGCGGCGAACAGCGGCGCGCCGGCGAGACCGAGCCTCTCCCGCACGTCGGCCCGGGTGGTCTCGTCCGCCGTGGCGGTCAGCGCCAACACCGGGACGCCGGGAAAGAGCGGCCGCAGCCGTCCCAGGGCGACGTACTCCGGGCGAAAGTCGTGCCCCCACTGGCTGACGCAGTGCGCCTCGTCGATCGCGAACAGCGCGACGTCGAGCGGGCGCAGGCGCTCGAGGAACGTCTCCGTCATCAGGCGCTCGGGCGAGACGTAGAGCAGGTCGAGCTCACCCGCGTGCAGCCGGGCCAGCACGCGCCGCGCCGCGCCCGCTTCGAGCGACGAGTCGTAGCGCTCGGCCGCCACCCCGTTCGCCCGCAGCGCGTCCACCTGGTCCTTCATCAGCGAGATCAGCGGCGACACCACGACGGCGGTGCCCGCCCGCAGGAGCGCCGGGATCTGGTAGCACAGCGACTTTCCACCCCCCGTCGGCATCAGCACGAACGCGTCGCCGCCGCCGGCCACGCGCTCGATGACCTCGCGCTGCAACGGGCGGAAGCCCGTGTAGCCGAAGACGGCGCGGAGGACGCCCTCCGGGTCGCCTGCGAACGTCGGCGTCCGGTCCACACCCGGACGCTACCACGCCGGCGGCCCGGTTCGCAGCAGCCGCCGCCGACGCCCGCGCCTGCGCCGCGGCTACGAGCCGAGCTTCGGCGCGGGCGCGACCAGCGGCAGCTTCATCTCGGCCGCCGCCCGCGAGAACGCCGCCACCTCGCCGGTGAGCAGCGCCTGGAACCTCTCCCGCGCCGCGTCGAGCTTGGCCTTCAGCCCGCGGTAGACCTCGACCGAGCCGGCCGTGGGCCGCCGGTCCGCGCTGGCGACGACCCCGGCGAGGTAGGTGAAGTCGTGGTCGAGCTTGGGCTCGTAGTTGAGGTCGTCCTCGTCAGCCTTGATCTCGGGGTTCGTCAGCTCGAGCTCGAGCGCGGTGAGCTGCTGCGCCAGCGGCGCCGCCCGCTTCTCGAGCGCGTCGCCGAGGCCCAGCCGCCGGGCGCGGCCGGCGAGGTCGAGGAGCTGCGCCCGCACGTCCCGGATCGCCATCACGGTTTCGTGCGTCGCCGAGAGGTCGTTGCGGATCGCCTCGAGCAGGTCGAACTGCGCCTTCAGGTCCGCCGCCGACGCCGGACTGGTTGGGTTTGGCGTGACCTCGAACGTCGCCGTCACCGTCCGGCCCGCCGCGGTCAGCCGCACCTCGTACGTCCCCGGCGCCACTTTGGGCGGCGCCTTCGTGCCCTCGTTGAACACCGCCTTCGGCGCCAACGTCGGCTGGAACACCCGCATGTCCCAGACGACGCGGTTGAGGCCGGGCTTGAGCTCGAGCGGCTTGTCCTCGCCCTTGCGCAGCGCTGCCTCGCGGGTGCGCTCCTCGAGGTCGCCCGTCAGCTCCGGCTTCGCGCTCGAAAGCGTCCGGATCACCTTCCCCTGCGAGAGGATCTCGACGGTGACCGGCCGGTCCTTGGTCGGCTCGTCCTTCAGCCAGAAGTTGATGACCACGCCGGCGGGCATGTTGGTGCCGACGGCGCGCGGCAACGCGCGCGCTTCCGCGCTCGGCGCCTCGGCCATGAAGCGCGGCGTCGGCCGCGGCGGGAACAGGTGCACGT
>DAIDOU010000216.1 GCA_027458945.1 Acidobacteriota bacterium | reverse complement strand
GGGATGCCCGAGCAGCTGTTGACCACGCCGGCGATGTACGCGGTGTTCGACCGCGCCGGCCGCCGCCTCGCGTACTCCGACCAGAAGGGGTACGAGATGGAGTGGCGCCAGCACGACGCCTCGGCGTTCGCCCGCGACCTCTGGCTGTACGACGCGACCACCGGCCGGCACACCGAGTTGACCGGGCCCGGCGCGGACAACCGCCAGCCGGTGTGGAGCCCCGACGAGAAGTCGCTCTACTTCCTCTCCGAGCGCAGCGGGACGTTCAACGTCTGGCGACTCGACCTGGCCGATCCGCAGCACCCGGTCCAGGTAACCCACCACACGGTGGAGCCGGTGCGCTTCCTCAGCGCGTCCCGGGGCGGCGACCTGTGCTACGGATACGGCGGGGAGATCTGGGTGCGCCCGGCCGGTAGCGCCGAGAGCAAGCGCCTCGACGTCACCGTCGCCGCGGACGCCCGCCGCCCGTCGCCGGAGCGGATCGACGTCGGCAGCCAGATCAGCGAGTTCGACGTCTCCCCCGACGGCAAGGAGATCGCCTTCATCGCCCGCGGCGAGGTGTTCGTGACCTCGACCGAGCACGGCGTGACGCGGCGGATCACCAACACCCCCGAGCAGGAGCGGTCGGTGAGCTTCGCGCCGGACGGGCGCACGCTGCTGTACGCGTCGGAGCGCAACGGCGGCTGGAAGCTGTACCGCACCGACCTGACCGACCCGGCCGAGCCGAACTTCTTCAACGCGACGGCGCTCAAGGAGAGCCTCGTGCTCGGCGGCGAGAACGACGTGTTCCAGCCGCACTTCTCCCCCGACGGGTCGGAGATCGCGTACCTCGAGGAGCGCACGACGCTCAAAGTCCTGAACCTGAAGACCGGCCGGAGCCGCACCGTGCTGGCGGGCGATCGCAACTACTCCTACGCGGACGGCGACCAGTGGTACGAGTGGTCGCCGGACGGCCAGTGGTTCGCGGTGCAGTTCCTCTCCAACACGCGCTGGTCGAACGAGGTCGGCCTGATCCCGGCATCCGGCCAGGGCCAGCTCGTCAACGTGTCGAAGAGCGGCTACGAGGACAACCACCCGACCTTCGCGCGCCAGGGCGAGGTGCTGCTCTGGCTCACCGACCGCCACGGCCTGCGCAGCCAGTCCGGCGAGGGGCGCGAGGTTGACGTCTACGCCGCGTTCCTCACCAAGAAGGCGTGGGACCGCTACCGCCTCGACGACGCCGAGTTCGACCAGCTCAAGGCGAAGGAGAAGGAGGAGGCGAAGGGGAACGGTGAGAAGGGCAAGCCGGGCGCCGGCGAGGCGAAGCGGCCGGCGAGCGCCCCCGCGGTCGCGATCGAGTTCGCCAGCCTCGACGACCGTATCGTGCGCCTGTCGCCGTACTCGGCGCAGCTCGCCGGGATGGCGCTCTCCCCCGACGGCGAGACGCTGTACGACCTGGCGAAGTTCGAGAAGGGGTACGACCTGTGGAAGTACGTCCCGCGCACGAAGGAGATCAAGCTCCTCGCCAAGCTCGACGCGAAGGACGCCGACCTCAAGCTCGACCGCGACGGGAAGAAGGCGTTCGTCCTCGCCGACAGCAAGCTGCTGACCGTCGACCTCGAGTCCGGCAAGATCTCGCCGGTCAAGGCCTCGGCGACGATGGAGCTCGACCCCGCCGCGGAGCGCGTCTACCTCTTCCAGCACATCTGGCGGCAGACGTGGAAGAAGTTCCTGGTGAAGGGCATGCACGGGGTGGACTGGAAGGCGACCGGGGAACGCTACGCGCGCTTCCTGCCGTACATCGACAACGACCGCGACTTCGCCGAGCTGATCTCCGAGATGCAGGGCGAGCTCAACGCCTCGCACTCGGGTGGCCGCTACCGTCCGCTCCATCCCGAGGGTGACGAGACCGCGGCGCTCGGCTTCTTCCCCGACCCCAAGCACACCGGCCCCGGCGTCGGCGTCCTCGAGGTGATCGAGGGCGGCCCGCTGCAGCACGCCGGGAGCAGGATCCACGCCGGGGTGGTGATCGCGGCGATCGACGGCCGGACGATCGCGGCCGGCGAGTGCTGGTACCCGCTGCTCAACCACAAGGCCGGAACGCTGGTGCGCCTGGCCCTGCTCGATCCGACCGACGGCTCGCGCTGGGAGGAGACGGTCAAGCCGATCTCCGGGGGGGCCCAGTCGCACCTGCTCTACGAGCGCTGGGTGCGCTCGCGCCGCGAGGAGGTCGCCAAGCTTTCGGGCGGCCGGCTCGGCTACGCCCACATCCGCGGCATGAACGACGGCGCCTACCGCGAGATCTTCGAGGAGATCTTCGGCCGCGACGTGGACAAGGACGCGATCGTCCTCGACACGCGCTTCAACGGCGGCGGCAACCTCGTCGAGTCGCTGACGACGTTCCTCTCCGGCCGCATCTACGCGCGCGACGTGCCGCGCGGCCGCGAGGTCGGCACCGAGCCGACGCAGCGCTGGACCAAGCCGTCGATCGTCATCATGAGCGAGGGGAACTACTCCGACGCGCACTGCTTCCCGATGGCGTACACGCAGCTAGGCCTCGGCGAGACGGTGGGGATGCCGGTGCCCGGCACCTGCACCTCGGTGTGGTGGGAGCGCCTGCAGGACAAGAACCTCGTCTTCGGCATCCCCGAGGTGGCGCTCGTGGACATGCAGGGCGACATCATGGAGAACAAGCAGCTGGCGCCGACCTACATGGTGGCGAACGACCCGGCGTTGGTGGCGTCCGGCCGCGACCAGCAGCTCGAGAAGGCGGTCGCCGTGCTGCTCGCGAAGCTGCCCAAGCGCTGACGCCTCGTTCGTCGTGATCCGGAGGCCCCCGGCCGTCGTCGGCCGGGGCCTCGTTTCGCCTCTGCGCGGCCCGCGGCGCGTCAGGACGACGCGGCGCGGCCGGCGAGTTTGGCCTGCATGATGGCGAGGATCTCGTCCTCCATCGCCGCCATCCCTTCGGCGGCGAGGCGGCCGAGGTTGTCGAGCGACGCGATCCCGTCGGCGCCCACGATGCCGTCGCTGACCGGGATCACGAGCCCGGCGCGGGCGAGACCGGCGGCGCGGAACGCCGCGTCGACCCCGGTCATGGTCTTGAGGGCGCACCCGATCTTGGCGCCGTCGCAGATCATCCCCGCCAGGTTGCCGACGATGTTCGTGGCCGCGGCCGAGGCCTCGGCGGCGCCGCCGCCCTCGAGCAGCGCCAGCGCCGCGGCGACGCCGATCGCGCCG
>DAIDOU010000215.1 GCA_027458945.1 Acidobacteriota bacterium | reverse complement strand
GCCAGCGGCAGCGCCGGCGGGTGCATCGAGAACTCCGTCAGGCCGAGGCCCACGAGCAGCGGCACGGCCAGCGGGTCGGCCGCCATCTCGCCGCACAGCGACACCGGGATCCCGGCGCGCGCCCCGACCGAGATCACCCGTTCGACCAGGCGCAGGACCGCGGGGTGGAACGGCCGGAACAGCTTCGACACCTGTTCGTTGCCGCGGTCGACAGCGAGCGTGTACTGGGTGAGGTCGTTGGTCCCGATGGCGAAGAAGTCCACCTCGCGCGCGAGGTGTTCCGCGATCATCGCCGCGGCCGGCACCTCGATCATCACGCCGACGATGACCCGGTCGGGGACCGCGATCCCTTCGGACCGGAGCTCGGCGCGGTATCGCCTGAGGAGCACGCGGACCGTCTTCACCTCCTCGACGTGACCGATCAGCGGCACCATGATCCTGAGGGCGTCCGGATACTGCCCGGCCGCCCGCAGCAACGCGCGCAGCTGCGTCCGGAAGAACTCGGGCTTCTGCAGGCAGAGCCTGACCCCCCGCAGGCCGAGGACCGGGTTGTTCTCCGGGTTTCCGAGCATCTCGCGCGCGAGCTTGCGCCCGCCCAGGTCGAACGTCCGGACGGTCACCGGGCCCGCGGGGAACGCCGCCAGGAGCTCGGCGTACGCCGCCGCTTGCCGATCCTCGTTCGGCAGTTCGGGGCTCGCCTGGATGAACAGGAACTCGCTGCGAAACAGCCCGATCCCCTGCGCGCCGCCCGCCTTGGCGGCGGCGATCTCGGGCACCAAGTCGATGTTGGCCAGCAAACGCATCGTCCGGCCGTCGGAGGTCACCGCCGGCAGGTGGGCCAGGCCCAGCAGCTCGTGCTGCCGCCGGCGGTGCTCCTCGGCGCGCAAGCCGTAGACCTGGATCAGCGCCGGGTCGGGATCGACGATCAGATGGCCCTCGAACCCGTCCACGATGACGAGGCCCGCCCTCTCGACCTCGCGGACCAGTCCGGGGATCCCCACCACCGCCGGGATGCCGAGGGACTTCGCGATGATCGTGGTGTGCGAGGTCAGGCCGCCGGTCTCGGACGCGAAACCGCCCACCATCCGCGTCGCCAGCCGGAGCGCCTGCGACGGCGGGATGTCGTCGGCGATCAGGATGCTGGTGGCCCCGCTGAAGTCGATCGGAGCGGCGGCGCGCCCCTGTAGCGACCGCTGCAGCTCGAGCGCCACGTCGAGCACGTCCCCGCGGCGTTCACGCAGGTAGAGGTCCCCGAGCTGCTCGAACTGGGCGACGAGACGGTGCGTGACCTGCTCGAGCGCCCACTCCGCATTGACCGCCTCGGTGCGCACCAGTCGCTCGACCTCGTCGAGGAAGGCCGGGTCCTCGAGCATCAGGCGCTGCGCCTCGAAGATCGCCCCGTACTCCGCGCCCACCGTGCGGGTCGCCTCGCTCGCGAGCTCCGCCAGGCGGGCGGCCGCACGCGTCGCCGCCCGGTGCAGGCGGGCGACCTCGGCCTCGACGCCTCCTTCGTGGGAGAGCTGCACCAGCGTCACGGGCAGCGGCCGGTTCTCCACGACGATCGGCTTTCCGATCGCGATCCCCCCCGAGACGCCGAGCCCCACCAGCGTGCGGGGTTCGCTCACTCGCCCTCTCCGAAGCGCTCCTCGATGAGCAACTCGAGGGCCGCGAGCGCGGCCGCCTCGTCGGCCCCGTCGGCCGTGATCTTGAGCTTCGAGCCCACCGGTGCCGCGAGCAGGAGCAGCCCGAGGATCGATTTCCCGTTCACCTCCTCGTCGTTGTGGCTGACGAGCACCTGCGCGGTGAAACGGGAGGCCGTGTGGACGAACTTGGCTGCGGCGCGCGCGTGCAACCCGAGCCGGTTGACGAGCTCAACCGTGATCTGCGCCATCGCCCCGCCCACCGGCCGGCCGCCGCTCGAGGATCTCGCTGACGACGTAGATGCTCTTCTGGCCCTTGTCCGCCACGACCTTCGCGAGGTCGCGCAACGTGCGGCCGTCCTGCCGTCGCGCTCCCGCGAGCTTGATCACCATCGGCAGGTTGACGCCGGTCACGACCTCGGAACGGGCCGGGTCGAGAAAACCCAGCGACAGGTTGGTGGGGGTGCCGCCGAACATGTCGGTCAGGACGATGACGCCGTCGCCTCCATCGAGCTCCTTGAGCGCGCGGGCGATCTCGGCCCGCGCCGCCTCCGGGTCGAGGTTCCATTCGAGAGTGATCGCCCGCGCCTGCTCGGCGAGGGCCGGCTCGATCGTCTTGGCCGCCGCCAGCAACTCCGTGGCGAGGCGGCCGTGCGAGATGATCAGGATGCCCACCATGCGCGGATTATTTCAGGACGGCCGGCGAACGGCAAGGCATGCCGGGCCCGGGGCGCCCGGACGCCGTCACCCCTCCCGGTTGCGGTCGCGGTGCTGAACCGTGACCACCCACTGCGCGGCCGTGAGGTCGCGCGCCAGGCGGGCGGCGAAGTAGACCGACCGGTGGCGTCCTCCGGTGCAACCGAACGCCACCACGAGGTAGCTCTTCTGCTCCCGGCGGTAGGCCGGCAGCAGCGCGGCCACCAGCTCGCGGATGCGTTCGTACATCGTCCCGACCTCCGGTTGGCGCTCGAGCCACGCGCGCACGTCGGGGTGGTCTCCGGGCAGGGGCCGCAACTCGGGGACGAAGTGCGGGTTGGGCAGGAAGCGGAGATCGAAAACGAGGTTCGCGTCCGGCGGCAACCCGTAGCGAAAGCCGAAGCTCTCGCAGCGCACGACCATCGGCAGGGCCAGGTCGGTGGAGCCGAAACGCGCGGCGACTTCGGCGCGCAGCTCGTGCGGTGTGAGGCCGGTCGTATCGAGCTTCTCGTCCGCCAGCTCCCGCACGGCTTCGAGCTCAGCGCTCTCGCGCTCCACCGCCTCGGCGAGCGGCAGGTTCCTGTACGGGTGCGGCCGGCGGGTCTCGGAGAACCTCCTGACGATCGCCTCGGTGGCGGCCTCGACGAAGACCAGGCGCAGCTCGGGGTACGCCGCCCTGAGACGCCCGATCATCTCCGGGAAGCTCCCGGCGAAGCCGGGCGTGCGCACGTCGACGACGACCGCCCACGGCGGACCGGCGCTGCGCCAGATGTGGGCGAACAGCGGTTCCATCAGCTCGAGCGGCAGGTTGTCGACGCAGCGGAAGCCGAGATCCTCGAAGCAGCGCGTCACCACGCTCTTGCCGGCCCCCGAGAGGCCGGTCACCACCACCGCGCGCGGCGCGGCCCCCATCACCGCCCCCGCAACCGGTCGTCGTGGCGCGCCAGGAAGTCCGTGGCGGCGTCGGTGACACCGCGCTGCGACAGGAGGTACTTGCGCGACGCCGCCTCGATGAGGAGCGCCAGGCTCCGGCCGGGCGCCACCGGGACGGTCAGGCGAGGTCGGCGCAAGCCGAGGAGCTCGATGCTGCTCTCCGCGAGGCCCAGCCGTTCGAACTGGGCGGTGCCCTCGGCGACGAGGTTCACCACCAGGTCGATCGGCTTGGTGTCCCGCACCGCCACGACGCCGAACAGCTGCTCGATCGAGATGAGGCCGAGGCCCCTGACCTCCATCAGGCCGCGCACCTCCTCCGGCGCCTGCCCGACCAGCTCCTCGTTGCGCACCTTGTAGATCTCGACCACGTCGTCGGCGACGAGGCGGTGCCCCCGGTGCACGAGCTCGAGCGCACACTCGCTCTTTCCCGAGCCGGAGTCGCCGAGGATCAGGACCCCGATGGCGAAGATGTCCAGAAGGTCGCCGTGCACGGTCTCGCGCGCCGCCAGCAACAGCTCGAGCGTCGCGCCCAACCGTTCGATGACCGCCGAGGTGTTGACGGCGGTCAGCGCCAGCGGCACACCGTGGCGGTTACACGGTGCGGTAAACAACGTGGCCGTCTGCTCCATCGCCTTGCTGATCACGATCAGCGGCGGCTCGAGCGCCGCCAAGGCCTCGACCCGCTCGGCCGCCGTGGACGGCGGCAGCGTCGCCAGGAACTGCGCCTCGGAGAAGCCGATCACTTGCACGCGTCCAGGTTTGACGTAGTCGAGGAACCCCGCGAGCGCCAGGCCAGGCTTCTGCAGTCGCGGGTTGGTGATCGCCTTCCCCGCCCCGGCCTCCCCCGCCACCAGGTGCAGCGCGAGGCCCGCGAGACGCCCCTCGTGGAGCAACCGGTCGGCCGTCACGGCCTGTGGCCGCCCGGTCACGGGTGTGCCTCCGCCCGAGCCAACGCGGCTGCCAGCGCTTCGGGGTCACGGGCGGTCTCGAAGAGCTGGCGAAGTTGCGGCTTGCGCAGCAGGCGTGCGATGTTGGCGAGGACCTGGAGGTGGGCCGCGGGCTGTTCCTCCGGCGACAGCACGAAGAAGAACAGCCGCGCGGTCTCGCCTTCGGCGCCGAACTGGACCGGCTCCGCAACGCGCGCAAACGCCACCACGATCTCGCGCAGCCCGGGAACCTTGCAGTGGGGGATCGCCGTCTCGTCGCCGACGACCGTGGCGCCGAGGCGCTCGCGGTCGAGGAGGAGGTCGACGAGGTCGAGCGAGCGCCTGACCGCGCCGGCTCGCTCGAGATGGTCCGCGACGTAAACCAGGACCTCTTCCCTGGTGTGCGCAGGGATGTCGAGGAGGATGTGCGCGGGCTTGAGCAGCAGGTTCAGTCGCACGTTGCGTCCGCCGGCCGGGCGATCAAAATTCCGGGGTCACGAGGCCGTAGCTCCGGTCGCGCCTCTTGTACAGCACGCTCACCTTGTCGGAGGCCGCCTCGCGGAACACGATGAAGTCCTCGCCGGACCCGTCGAGCTGCAACGCCGCCTCGTCGACGGTCATCGGGAGGACCGGAACGTGCCGCGTCTCGACGACCTCCGGCGC
>DAIDOU010000214.1 GCA_027458945.1 Acidobacteriota bacterium | reverse complement strand
CCCGCGCGCCGGGGCGGAGTGCGACCGCAGCCGCGAGGTCGCGGCGTGGGGGGCGGCTTTCTTGTGCGGCACCGCGATCGAGTTCCAGGAGTACGCCCGCATCGTCCTCACCGACATGGCGCTCGTGTTCACGGTGACGCTGGCGCTGTTCGCGTTCTGGCGCGCCTACCTGCGGCCGAGCTCGGGGCGCTGGCTCGCCTTCCTCCTCGCGGCGGCGCTGTCGTTCTACGCCAAGGGGCTGATCGGGCCCGTGCTGATCTGGGCGTCGGTCGGTCTCTTCCTGCTCTGGCAGCGCCGGTTCCGGCTGCTGGCGGGGCTGGCGGCGCTCTACCTGCCGCTGTTGCTGCTGGCCATCCTCCCGTGGGCGGTCGCGCTCGCCCGGGCGGACGGCGAGGCGGCGGTGCGGTTCTTCTTCTGGGACAACCAGGTCGGGCGCTTCTTCCACTTCCACGACGCGGCGCTCCCGCACGACCCGTTCTTCATCAACAAGGAAGCGTGGTACTACTACCTGACGAACCTACCGCTCTACCTGGCGCCGTGGACGCTGCTGATCGTGCCGGCGCTGGTCGCCTGGGCACGGCGTTCATCCCCGTTTCGCACGCCGTTCCACCGCTTCGTGGCGAGCGGCGTCGTCGGGATGGCACTGGTGCTGCAGGTCTCCGCGGCCAAAGTCGCCAGCTACGCGCTGCCGCTCTACCCTCTCCTGTTCACGGCGGTCGCGCTGTGGCTCGCCGAGGTGGCGGTGCGCGGGCGCGCGACGTGGCTGGAGCGCTGGAGCGTACGCCTGACCGCGGCCGCGACCGGTCTGCTCCTCGGGCTCGTGCCGGTGGCGCTCGTCGTCGGGACGTTCGTGCGGCCGCGGCTGTTTTGCACCGGCGGGGCGCTGGCGACGGGCACCAGCCTCGCCCTCGCGGTGGCGGCGCTCACGCTTCTCGGCGGCGCGGCGCTCCTGCTCGTGCGGCTGCTGCGCTCCCCGGCCCGCGCGCTCGCGGCCGTCGCCGGGCCCGCCTCGTACGCGCTGATCATGGTGCTCGCGATGCACCTGGTCGCCCCGGTGCTCGACCACCTGCGGTCGTACCGCCCGATCGCCGACCTCGCCGGCGCCGAGCTCGACGACGGGGTGGCGGTGGCGCTCGGAACCGAGCAGTACCGCGACGTCGGCGCGTTCACGTTCTACCTCGACCAGCGCCTGCCGCTGCTATCCGGCGCCGCCGCCGCCGCGTTCCTGCGCTCGCCGCAACCGCGCGCGATCCTCGTCCCGCGTTCCCAACTGCCGGTGTTCGAGGCCCACCTCGCCGGGCTGCCGCACGGCCGCCTGGTGGCCGGAGACCCCGGGACCGTGTCGCGCGCCTGGGTGCTCGTGACCAACGCGGCCGAGCTGGCGGCGGAGCACCACCCGAGCGAGCCGGCCGGCGGCGAGCTGCTCGTCGCGCGGGACCGGCACCTTCGCGGTCCGCGCGACGGCCTGGCCCGTGTACGGCAACCTCAAGCCAGGCTGGGGGGCGGCGTGGTCCGCGGGCCGGGCGACCGCTGATCGGTTTCCGAGCGTCAGGTCGTGCCGGTTACGACCCGGCCGGCGAGGCGGCGGCGACGGCGGCGTCCAGGGCCCGGCGGTCCTTGGCGGACACGTCGAGGAACTCGACGCCGACCTCAACGCGCCCGGCGCCCTCGACGCTCTCCCAGGCGACCCGCCCGCGCGCCCTGACGACCCGGCCGGGGAGCGAGATCAACAGCTCGACCGCGGAGCCGATGCCGAGCCGCTCGGGGTGAACGAACATACAGCCGCCGCTGCCCACCGTGCGTGTCTTCGCGAGCGCCTCCGAAGCCTCGTCGCCGATGCGCTTGACGAGCACGGCCTTCTCGCTGGGAACTCGAGGGAAACGCCGCTGCTCCCGTGCGTCGTCGGTCATCCGGTCACCCCCGCCCTGCTGCCCTGCTGAGAATCTAGCAGCGAAGCGGTCGCGGCTCAAGGCCGGGATCCGACCGGCGCCGCGGCGCCGGCGCCGCTGAACGCTTGTGCGCTGATGGTACAATCAATTTCTCCGGGCCGGGACGGCCGGGAGACGGACGGCCCCCCCCATGACCCCGCCCCTGCCCGAGAAGTTCCCCAACGTCTTCTGGACGGCCAACGTCACCGAGCTGTTCGAGCGCGCCGCCTACTACTCGATGGCCAGCTTCGTGGTCATCTACCTCGGCCAACTCGGCTTCGGCGATTACTGGCCGTCGTTTCTCAACTCCACGGTGCTGTGGGGCCTCGTTTACTTCCTCCCGATCCTCTCCGGGACGGTCGCCGATCAGGTGGGGTTCAGGCGCTCGCTGCTGGCGGCGTTCGTCCTGCTCGGAATCGGGTACTTCCTGATGGGCTACCCGGTCTGGTTCGGCGGCAGCCACCTGGTCCCGACGATCGAGAAGGAGGTGACCGCGAGCCCGCGCGACGTGCTCGTGATCGTCGCCGCGATCGTGCTGATCGGCATCGGCGGCTCGATCGTCAAGCCGTGCATCTCGGGCACGGTGCAGAAGACGGCCGGGGCGCGGGCCACGCTCGGGTTCGCGATCTTCTACATGGTGATCAACATCGGTTCGCTGTTCGGGCGCGGCACGGCGTTCGTCGTGCGCAGCGGCTCGAGCGTGGCGACGGTGCTGGCGGTCGTCGGGGTGTGCGCGCTCGGCGCGCTCGGGCTCGTCCTCCTCGTCCGCGCGACCACGAGACCGGGCCGCGAGAAGGGGAGCGTGTGGGCGAGCACGGCGGGGTTCACGCTGATCGTGGCGGCCGCCGCGGCCGCGGTGTCGTGGCTGTTCCGGCGCGGGGCGCCGACGCGCACGGCCGCCGACCCGGAGCAGCTCTCGTACATCTTCGCGGTGGCGACCGTGGCGGCGGTGGGGGCGTTCCTCGTCGTCGTGTTCTTCTACCGTGACCACGAGTCGAGCTCGCCCGCCGCCGGCCCGGTCCGGTCGCGACGCTCGATCGGCCGCATCGTGCTCGACATGGTCCTGGTGCTGCGCAGCGGGCGCTTCGCCCTCTTCCTCGCGGTCATGACCGGCTTCTTCTTCCTCTACAACCAGGTCTACAACGTCCTGCCGCTGTACGCGAAGCGGGTGGTCGAGACCAACCCCGCGATGGACCTCTACACGGCCGCCAACCCGCTCGTGATCGTCTGCTTCCAGCTCTTGATCTCGCGCGTGTTCGGCCGCATGCGGCCGATCCGCTCGATGGTCGTGGGGACCGTGATCATCGGCTTCGCCATGCTCATCAACCTGGCGCCGATCTTCCTCCCGGGCGGACCGCGCGTGCCGGTGCTGAGCTGGCTTCCCGCCGCCTCGGTGTTCCTCATCCTGACCGTCGGCCTGATCGCGCTCGGCGAGCTGTTCACCTCGCCGCGGATGTACGAGTACATCGGCGCGCTGGCGCCGAAGGGGCAGGAAGGGCTCTTCCTCGGCTACGCCAACCTGCCGCTCGCCCTCGGGGCGATCCTCGGCGGGCCGGTGGGCGCGTTCATCTTCAACGAGGTGATGGCCAAGGGCGCGGCCAGGCGGCCGGACGGCCTGCTCGAGCTCGACCCTGTCCACAACGCCCTCGGCTGGGCGATCCTGATGGCGATCGGGCTGGTGTCCGCCGCGTCGTTGTGGCTGTTCAACCGCTGGCTCGAACGGCAGACGGCGTAGCGCCGGAGCGCTTCGCGCCGGCGCCTCAGCGCCGTCCCGAGCCGGAGCCGTAGGCGGCGACGGCGCCCGCCGCCGCCTCACGGAACGCACGCGCCACCCCGCCGCGGCCGAGCTTGACGCCCCCGAACACGCGTGAGACCACGATCGCGCCCTCGATCTCCCCGTGCCGCAACAGCTCGAGCAACACCCGGCCGGGGTGGCCGACCTCGCCGTCGTCCTTGCTGCGCTCGAGGACGCCGCCCCGGCCGTCGGGCCCGCGCCGCGCCCAGCAGTGGTGGTTGGCCTTGCGGTGCTCGCTCTTCTGCCGCCTGAGCATCGCGGCCACGTCGGCGTCGGAGGCGGCGGGGAACAACACGGCGTGGAAGCGCGATCGCTCCACCGTCAGCTTGAACTCGCTCTCGCGCTCGACCCTCATCTCGCCCCCGTGGGGCGCGGCCCGCCCCGCACCCATCGTAGCGCCGCCGGGCGAGGAGCTGGGGAGCGCCGAGCGACGGAGCGGAGGAGCCGAGGTGGCGAAGCGAGAGTGACGAGTCAAAGGCGGCAAAGGGAAGAGGGGAAAGGGGAGAGGGAAGACAAAGCGGTTCGGCGTCGTCGTGTTCGTCTCTGCCGTCCCTTTCCCCTTTGCCCCCCTTTCCTCGTCCCTCTTCTCCCCTGCGCCTCAGCCCCTCCGCTCCTCTGGTCCCACGGGGGGTACGATGGGGCGAGATGATCGACGTCACCCCCGGCCTTGCGATCCCCGACGCCGAGCTGTCGTTCGCCGCCTCGCGCAGCGGCGGGCCGGGCGGCCAGAACGTCAACAAGGTCGCGACCAAGGTGACGCTGGCGTTCGCCGTGGCGTCCTCGCCGAGCCTCACCGACGAGCAGCGCCGGCGGATCTTGGCGCGCCTCGCCACGCGCATCAGCAAGGACGGCGTGCTCCGCGTGGTCTCGCAGCGCCACCGGACGCAGGGGGCCAACCGCGCCGCCGCACTCGAGCGCTTCGTGGCGCTGCTCGCCGCCGCCCTCGCCGTGGAACCGGACCGCGTCCCGACGCGACCGACGCGGGTGTCGAGGCAGCGCCGCGTCAGCGAGAAGAAGCTGCGCGCCCGCACCAAGCAGACCCGCCGCCGCGTCGAGCCGGAGGAGTGAGGCCGGGCGCGGGCGCTACCAGCTGCCCGAGGCGCCGCCGCCGCCGAAGCTGCCGCCGCCGCCCGAGAACCCGCCGCCGGAGAACCCGCCCCCCGAGCCGGAGCGGCCGGAGGAGGCGGCGAACGTGGCCAGCCCCGGGTGCGCCGCGAGGACGCTCTTCCCGAGACTGGTCCTGCCGAGCACCAGCTTGGCCAGCGGGAAGCCGAGCAGCCACACGGGAAAGACGAGCGCCGCTGGTTTGCCCCAGAGGCCGATCGGGAAGGCGGCGTAGAACGGCATCAGGAAGACGTACATGAACCAGCCCATGCACCCCTTCCCGAACAACGCCAGCGTGGAGAACACCCCGATCACGATGACGAAGATGAGGGTGCCGAGCAGCCGGGCCCCCAGCGGCATCGCCGGAACGGCCTGCGAGCGGACGGGCGGCGGCGCCGGGAGCGGCTTCCCCTCGATCGCGCCGATGATGGCGTTGACCCCGCCCGCGATCCCGCCGCCGAAGTCGCCGCGCTGGAACGCGGGGCGGACCACGTTGTCGAGGATGCGCCCGCACTGCGCGTCGGTGAGCTTGGCCTCGAGCCCGTACCCGACCTCGATGCGCATCTTGCGGTCGTCCCTGGCGACGAGGAAGAGCACGCCGTTGTCCACCCCCTTGCGGCCGAGCTTCCAGGTCTGGGCGACCTTCATCGACGCGTCCTCGATCGGCTCGCCGCCCAGGGTGGGGACGGTGAGCACGACGAGCTGGTCCCCGGTTGCCTTCTCGAACGCGGCGAGCGTGGCCTCGATCCGCTCCCGCGCCGCGGCCGGGATCATCGCGGCGGTGTCGTTGACGCGGCCGGAGAGGTAGGGGACCTCGAACGCCGAGGCGGCCGCCGCGGCGAGCCACATCGCGACGAGGATGGTCCGGGCCCGGCGGCCGGCGGCGCGCATCGCTACTCCTCCTGCATCCGCAGGTTGTCGGGGAGTTCGTCGCGGTCGTCGGCCCGCAGCGCCACTCCGCGGCGGGCGAGCAGCTCGCCGCAGCGCCTGATGCCGCCGGCGAGCGCCGCGCCCGGCGTGCCGGCGCGGATCCCGGCGACGATACCGGCGACCACCCCGTCCCACTCGTGCGGCTGCACGTGGGCGTTGATCCCGGCGTCCCCGAGCACCACCACGCGGCGCTCGTACAGCGAGAGGAAGATCAGGACCCCGGTCCGCTCCCTCGTCTTGAACACCTCGTTCTCGAGGAACGCGGCCTCGGCCCGATGGTGGACCTGGTGCTCGACCTCGGCGCGGCCGACGAGCGCCAGCTTGAGCGGCCGGATGAACGCCGCGGCCGCGTAGCCGAGCGCGCCGCCGAGAAGCGGCGGCAGCGCGATCCAGAGCAGCGACGGCACGCCCCAGAACTCGCCGGCCAGGCGCGCGGCCGCGGCGGCGGCCACCGCGGCGAACGCGCCGAGGATCGCGCCCTTCCACGCTGCCGCCTCGTAGTGGTGGCTGGCGGCGACGGCCACGGGGACGATCTCGCCGGCGCTTCTCTGCTCGGCCTCGCCGACCGCCGTCTCGATCGCCTTCAGGTCGGACGCAGTGAAGAACCGCTCGACGCGTACCGTCACGCTCGCCTCCCTCACGTCGTTGCAGCCGTTGCGGCCCGGCAGCGTAGCACGGGGCCGCGCCGGGCTACTGGTACAGGTGCCGCTTGATCTTCTCGGTCGCGGTCTTGGCGAACTCCTCCTCCATCAGTTGGAACGA
>DAIDOU010000213.1 GCA_027458945.1 Acidobacteriota bacterium | reverse complement strand
CGCGCGCCGGCAGGCTGCGGATCAAGGTATTGTAGGCAGGACGGGGTGGGGGTGGCAACCGTGCGCACGCGGCGCCAGAGGCTCGGGCAACACTTCCTGCGCGACGCTGCGACCGCACGCGCGATCGTCGCCGCGCTCGCGGACGAGCCGCCGCGGGTGCTCGAGATCGGCCCGGGCCGCGGCGCCCTCACCCGCCCGCTGGTCGAGCGCTTCGCCACGGTGCGCGCGGTGGAGCTCGACGGGGCGCTGGCGGCGGGCTTGGCCCGCACGGAGCGCCTCGAGGTGCGGCACGCCGACGCCCTCACCGCCGATCTCGACGAGCTCGCCGGCGGCGGGCCGTGGCAGGTGGCGGCGAACCTGCCCTACAGTGTCGGCACCGCGATCGTCCGCCGGCTGCTCCCGCGCCACGACCTGTTCACGGCGCTCGTCGTCATGGTCCAGCACGAAGTCGCCCTGCGCATGGTCGCCCCGCCGGGAGGCCGCGACCGCGGCCTGCTGACGCTCGAGGCCGAGGCGTGGGGCCGGGCCTCGTTGCTGTTCACGGTCCCGCCGGAACGGTTCGCGCCGCCGCCCAAGGTGAACTCCGCGGTCCTCCGGATCGAGCTGCGGCCGCCGCACGTTCCGGTCGCGGCGATCGCGCGTGCGCTCGCGCTGGCCGCGGTCGCGTTCGCGCAACGGCGGAAGAAGATCGCCAACGCGCTGGCCGCGGTGGCCGTGGCGGAAGAGCTGGCGGCGGCGTTGCGGTTCGCCGGGGTCGATCCCGGCGCGCGACCGCAGGAGCTCGGCATGGAGGCGTGGTTCGCCCTCGCGCTGGCGCTCCCCGGGACGGGCGCGGCGCCGGGCGGCGGGGGAGGGTGTTGATGGCACGCCTGGTCGCGCTCGGAGGTCTCGGGGAGTTCGGAGCCAACTCGATGCTGGTCGAGGACGAGGGCGGCTCGCGGGTGCTCCTGGACGCCGGCGCCGCGTTCTCCGACCTCGCCGCGTTCGGCGTCGGCTACGAGGTGCCCGACTTCGGGGCGCTTGGCCCCGACGCGCCCGTGGCCGTCGTGCTGACGCACGCGCACGACGACCACGTCAAGGGGATCACGTTCCTGCGCGAAGCGGCGCCGGCGATCGAGGTCGCGGCGAGCCGGACCACGCTCGCCTGGACGCGCCGCGCGCTTGCCAACGGCACCCCGGTGGTGGCGCACGAGCTGATCACGGAAAGCACCGTGAGTGCGGGCGCGTTCTCGGTGCGCGCCGTCCCGGTCTCGCACTCGATCCCCGGCACCGTGGCGCTCCGCCTCGAGGGGGAGGACGGCGCGCTCGTGCTGGCGACCGACCTGCGCCTGGCGCCGTCGGCGCTCGAGGAGACGACCTCGCAGGAGGCGCTGGCCGCCTGGGGCGACGCCGGCACCGACCTGCTGCTCCTCGACTCGACCAACGCCCTGGTGACCGCCGAGCCGCCGGCGGAGGCGACGGTTGCGGCCGCGCTCGAGGAGCAGGTGCGCAAGGTGCGCGGCGCGGTCATCGCGGTGTCTTTCGCGTCGCAGCTCGGTCGCTTCCGCCAGCTCGCCCGCGCCGCCGCCGAGTGCGGGCGGCTGGTGGTGCCGGTGGGCCGGGGTCTCGTCGAGTCGCTCGAGGTCCGGGACAGCCTCGGCGGGCTCGGCCTGCCCCCCGGCCTGGTGCGGCCGGCGCGCGAGCTGCCGGCGCTGCCGCGCGACCGCGTGGTCGTGGTGGCGACCGGGTCGCAGGGAGAGCCGGGCTCCGCCTTCTCGCGTCTCGCCGTCGACCTGCTCCCCGGGTTGCGCCTGCGCGCCGGCGACACCGTGCTGCACGCCGCCCGCGTGATCCCGGGGAACGAGCGCCGCCTCGCGCTGCTGTTCGACCACTGCGTCCGGCGCGGGGCGCGGGTGGTGACGGCCGCGGAGGCGCCGATCCACGCCTCCGGCCACCCGCACCGCGCCGAGCTCGAGCGCATCCTCGAACTGGTGCGGCCCCGTTGGGTGATGCCGGTGCACGGCCGCCGCCGCCACCTCGAGGCGGTCGCGGAGCTGGCGCGGGGGCGCGGGGTCGACACGCTCGTGGTCGAGAACGGCGAGGAGGTCGCGTGGGGGCGCGCCGGCGTCGTCGCGACCGGCGAGCTCCGCCAGGTGGGGCGCACGCTGCTCGACGACGTCGGCGAAGAGGTGCTCGACGCCGCGATCCTGCGCCACCGCCGCTCGCTCGCGCGCGAGGGGTTGGTGGTGGCGGTGCTGCCGTTCTCACTCGCGGTCAGGGGCGGGATCGGCGAGATCCAGATCCACGTCTCCGGGATGCCGATGAGCGGCGCCCTGGTGGACCACCTGGCGGCCGGGCTGCGGGGAGAGATCGAGCGGGCGGGCGTGCTCGCGCGCCGCGACCCCGAGTGGCTGCGCAGTACAATGACGCGGTGGCTGCGGAGTGAGGTGCGCCGGCGGACGCGCCGCCGTCCGGTCGTCGTGGCGCTGGTGGTGGAGCTCTAGATGACGGTGTTCGACGCGGTCGTGCTGGGAGCCGTGCAGGGACTCGCCGAGTTGCTGCCGGCATCCCCTCGCGGGCAGCTCGCGCTGCCGGCGGCCGTGGCCGCCGAGATCGGCGTGCGGTGATGGCGCGCAGCCGGGAGGCGATCACCCGCGAGATCGCCGGCTACCTGCTCGGGCTGATGGGCCTGCTGGTGCTGCTCGCGGTCGTGAGCTACCACCCGCTCGACCCGTCGCTGTTCGCGGCCGGGAGCGACGTCGTCCACAACCTGCTCTCCTGGGGCGGGGCCGCGGTCGCCGGCATCGTGGTCGGCCTGCTCGGAGCGCTCGCACCCGCCGTGCCGGTGCTGATGATCGTGGTGGGATGGCGCTGGTTGCGCGGCCATGAGATCGCTGCACCGGCGCTGCAGGGGACGGCGTGGGCGGTGGCCGCGACCGGCGGCGACGGCTTGCTCGCCGCGCTCGTGGGCCGCACCGGCTACCGCGGCGGCGAGCTGGAGTGGGGCGGGGAGGTGGGGCGGCTGGTGGCCCGCGGCCTCGGCGGGTCGCTCGGCCCGATCGGTGCGCTCGTGCTGTGCGCCGGTGCGCTGCTGGCCGGCGTGGTGTTCGGGGTGCGCGGCTCGCTCGCGCAGGTGTTCTCCGGGTTCGGCGGCCTCGTCACCCACAAACGCTCCGAGATGGCGGCGCGCTGGGCCCGCCGGCGCGACGCCCACCAGCGCGGCGAGATGCGCAAGAAGCTGCTGCGCCGCCACCAGGAGCGCCACCCCGGCGGGCCGCGCCCGCCGCTGGTGGCGCGCGAACGGTTCGGCGAGGCCGGCTTCAGCATCCGCCGCCTGCGTCAGGTGGCGGTGGTCGAGGACGCGCCCGCGCCGCGCGCCGCGGCGGCGCCGCGAACGCCGCCCGAGGCGCGCGGCGAGAGCTCGGAACGCCCCGCCCCACCGCCGCGGCCGGCGCGCCCGCCGGCGCGTCGGGTCGAGCCGGTCGCGGTGCAGGAGGCGTTCGACTTCCCCGAGGCGCCGATCTCGGCGCTGCCGGAGAAGACGATGCTGGCGCTGCCCCCGCCGGCCCCGGAGCTCGACCCGCGGCAGCTCGTCGCGATGCGCGAGCACGTCGAGGCGAAGTGCCAGGAGTTCCGGGTCGACGGCAAGGTGGAGGACGTGCTGCCGGGGCCGGTCATCACCACCTACGAGTTCCGGCCGGCGGCGGGGGTCAAGTACGCGCAGGTCGTCCGCCTCGAGGAGGACCTCGCCCTCGGCCTCCAGGTCGAGGCGGTGCGCATCGAGCGCATCCCCGGCAAGGCGACGGTGGGGATCGAGGTCCCCAACCCCGAGCGCCAGACGATCGTGCTGCGCGAGATCATCGAGTCGTCGAAGTTCGTCCACTCCGCCTCGCCGCTCACGCTGGCGCTCGGGAAGGACATCCACGGGCGGCCGTTCGTGGCCGACATGCAGCGCATGCCGCACCTCCTCATCGGCGGCTTCACCGGATCCGGCAAGAGCGTCGGCATCAACGCGATGATCATGTCGATCCTGTTCAAGGCGACGCCGGACGACGCGCGCTTCATCCTCATCGACCCCAAGCAGGTCGAGCTCGGGATGTACGAGAAGCTCCCCCACCTCCTGACGCCGATCATCTCCGACCCCAAGGAAGCGGCCCGCGCCCTGCGCTGGGCCGTGCGCCAGATGCGCGAGCGCTACGCGCTGCTCGCCGCCTGCAAGGTGCGCAACCTGACGCAGTACAACGCGCTGCTCGGCGACAGCGAGGCGCGCAGGGTCGCGGCGGAGAACGCGGGGACGGTTGAGCTGCGCCCGCTGCCGTTCATCGTGATCATCATCGACGAGCTCGCCGACCTGATGATGACCTGCGCCAGCGAGGTCGAGGACTCGATCGGCCACCTCTCGCAGATGGCGCGCGCGGTCGGGATCCACCTGCTCTTCGCGACGCAGCGCCCGAGCGTGGACATCGTCACCGGTGTGATCAAGGCCAACTTCCCCTGCCGCATCGCCTACAAGGTGCGCACGCGGTTCGACTCGCGGACGATCCTCGACACCGAGGGCGCCGAGTGTTTGCTCGGGATGGGCGACATGCTCTATCTGGCGGCCGGCACCTCGCGGCCGGTGCGCCTCCACGGCTGCCTCGTCCGCGAGGACGAGATCCTGACCGTGCTCAAACACCTGCGCCGCCTGGGCAAGCCCGAGTTCGACCCCGAGGTGCTGTCCGAGCCGGAGCCGGGGGCCGGGCTCGGCGGCGAGACCGAGTGGGACGACCCGATGTACGACCAGGCCGCGCGCCTCGTCGTCGGCTCGCGCAAGGCCTCGGCCTCGTACATCCAGCGCAAGATGCGCCTCGGCTATGCGCGTTCGGCGCGGCTTCTCGATATGATGGAGCAGCAAGGTCTCGTCGGGCCGTCGCAGGGTTCGCGCGGGCGGGAGGTGCTGGTGCCGCCCGAGTACTTCGGCGAGGTCGACGCGACGCACGTGGGGGACGGCGAGGAGGCGGTCACGGATGATTGAAATGTCCACGCAGATGGTGGCGTATCTCGTGGCAGCGGTCGGCGTCCTGCTGCTGCTGCTGGTCGTCAGCTTCCTGTCGCGCCCGCGGGTGTTCACCCAGTACCTCGAGGCGATGACCGGCATCAAGCTGTCGGCGCGCGACGTCGCTCAGATCTACAAGCGGCGCGGCAAGGCCGGCGTGCGCGACATGTTCCTCGAGCTGATCATCCGCGAGGACCTCAAGAGCGGCCCGCAGATCACCCCGGACTCCGAACCGGACACCGAGGTCCTCGTGCCGGAGGCGCGCAGGTGACCGCATCGCGCCGCCTCGACGCTCTGCTCGCCCAAGGCGTGGGCTTCGTCGCTGGCGTGCCGTGCTCCTACCTCAAGACGTTCTTCGCCGGGTGCGCCGGGCTGCCGGCGTCCGCGTTCCTCCCCGCCGTGCGCGAGGACCACGCCGTGGCGGCGTGCGTCGGCGCCTGGCTCGGCGGCACGCGCGCCGCCGCCGTGATGCAGAACTCGGGCCTCGGCTACTGCCTCGAGGTCCTCGCCTCGCTGCACCTGATCTACGGCGTCCCGCTCGCGATGGTGGTGTCGGACCGCGGCGCCCCGGCCGACTTCGAGGAGCACCGCGTGCTCGGCCAGCGGACGCGGGAGCTGCTCGACCTGTTCGGGATCCCGTGGTCCGAGGCGCGCCCGGGCGCGGAGGCGGCCGACGCCGGCTGGCTCGTCGCCGCGGCCGAGCGCGAGCGCCGCCCCGCTGTGCTGCTGGTCGGCCAGGGAGCGGACTCGTGACCCGCGCCGAGGCCGTCGCACTGGTCCTGCCGCTGCTCGCCGACGAGGACATCCTCGTGGCGGCGGACGGGGCGATCTCGCGCGAGGCGTACCGCAGCCTCGACCGGGCGCGGACGTTCTACATGGTCGGCTCGATGGGGCAGGTCGCCTCGATCGCGCTCGGCCTCGCGATGACGCGCATGGAGCGGGTCGTCGCCCTCGACGGCGACGGCAACCTCCTCATGGGGCTGGGCGGCCTCGCCCTGGTGGGCGGGATGCGGCCGTCCAACCTCTACCACCTCGTGCTCGACAACGGCTGCTACGCGACCACGGGCGGCCAGCC
>DAIDOU010000212.1 GCA_027458945.1 Acidobacteriota bacterium | reverse complement strand
TACGGTGTTCGAGAACCGGCGCGCCGCCGAGATCTCGGCGCCGCCGGCGGTCGTGTTCGCGAGCGTGTGCCGGATCGGAGGCGGCCACGGTTGGTACGCGGCCGACCTGCTGTGGCGACTGCGGGGGCTGCTCGACCGCCTGGTCGGCGGCCCGGGGTTGCGGCGCGGGCGCCGTGACCCGGAACGGGTCGGTTTCGGGGACGCCCTCGACTTCTGGCGCGTCGTCGGCATCGTCCCCGATCGGACGCTCCGGTTGCGGGCCGAGATGAAGCTTCCCGGCGTCGCCGAACTCGAGTTCGACGTCGAGCCGGCCGAGGCTTCGCGGGCGGGCTGCCGGCTCGTCCAGACCGCGCGCTTCATGCCGCGCGGCCTCGCCGGGCTCGCCTACTGGTACGCGGTGCTCCCCCTGCACGGGATCGTGTTTCGGGGGATGCTGGCGGGGATCCGCCGCCACGCCGAGGCGCGCGCGCGGGACGGCTAGTCGACCTCGAAGCGGGCGGGGTGGAAGTCGGGCGCCTCGAGCGTGCGCACGGTCAGGCCGTGGCGCTCCCGCAGCTCGGCCAGGATGCCCCGCAGCTCCCCCGAGAGCATGCGGATCACCTCGGGGTGGGCGCGCACGGTGAACTCGATCGCCTCCCCGCCGGCCCCCTCGCGCAGCAGGGCGCGCCGGATCTCCAGGCACACGGTCTCGGGCGACTTGACGCGCCCCAGGCCCTCGCACGTCGGGCACGGCTGGGTGAGGGCGCGCTCGAGCGAGCGCTCGGTACGCTTGCGGGTGAGCTGGACGAGGCCGAACGGCCCGACCGGCCCCGCGAGCGAGCGGGCGCGGTCGCGCGCCAGCGCGGTCGTGAGCTCCGCCAGCAGCGCCTCGCGGTGCGCCTCCTCCTCCATGTCGATGAAGTCCACCACCACGATCCCGCCGAGGTTGCGCAGCCGCAGCTGCCGCGCCACCTCGCGCGCCGCCTCGAGGTTGATGCGGAACACCGTGTCCTCGAGGTCCGCGCCGCCGACGTAGCGGCCGGTGTTGACGTCGATCGCGACCAGCGCTTCGGTCTGGTCGATCACCAACGAGCCGCCGGAGCGCAGCCACACCTTCGGTTGCAGCGCCTGGTCGAGCTCTCCGGCGACGCCGAACGCCTCGAAGATGTCGAGCTGGCGGCGGTAGAGCTTGACCTTGGAGGTGAGCTCCGGCTGCACCCGGTCGAGGAACTCGACGACGCGCTGGTAGCCGTCGGTGTCGTCGATCCAGAACTCGGAGAGGGAAGGGCCGGAGAGGTCGCGCGCGGCGCGCAGCACGAGGTCGAGGTCGCGGTGGACCAGGCACGGCGCGCCGACCTCCTCGGCGCGGCTGCCGATGTGCCGCCACATCGACTCGAGCACGGCGAGGTCGGCGAGGAAGTCGGCGCGTTCGCGCCCCTCCCCCGCCGTGCGCACGATGACGCCGCCGGTGTGCGGGATCTCGCTGAGCAACGCCCGCAGACGCTCGCGCTCGAGCTGGTCCGTGATCCGTCGCGACACGCCGACGTGGGAGTTCCCCGGCATCAGCACGAGGTACCGCCCGGGAATCGTGACGTGCGAGGTCGCGCGCGGCCCCTTGCTCGAACCCAGCTCGCGCGTGATCTGCACCATGATCTCCTGCCCCTCGCGCAGCAGATCCTGGATCGGCGGCGTGGCCGGCACGATCTCGCCGGGTTCGACCTCCTCGTCCTCCAGCGTCTCGGCGACGTCGTCGACGTAGAGGAACGCGTCGCGCTCGAGGCCGACGTCCACGAACGCAGCCTGCATCCCCGGGAGGACCCTGGAGATCCGCCCCTTGTAGAGGCTGCCCACGATCGAGCGGCCGCGGCTGCGCTCGATCATCAGCTCGACGAGCACGCCGTTTTCGCGCACCGCCACGCGGGTCTCATACGGCGTCACGTTGGTGTAGATGACGGTGCTCACGACCCCTCCGGAGCGCTCAGTGTACCCGATC
>DAIDOU010000211.1 GCA_027458945.1 Acidobacteriota bacterium | reverse complement strand
CGCCATGCTGCTCGCGAGCGCAGCGATGGCGGGGTCCAACATGGTTCGCTCGCACCTGCCGATGGGGACGAAGAAGAACATGAGCGTCGACCTCGCCGGCCTGTCGGCGAGACTCACGGCACTGTACGGCAGCCCGGCAGCCGCTTCGTACCTCGGTGCCGACGTCTGCCTCGCCTGCCACGGCGATGACAAGGCCACCTGGAGGAACACGCGGCACGCGCAGGCGTTGCGCCGGCCGATGGGCCAGTGGACGCTCGTGGACGGCAAGGGCGTCATCGCCAACCAGGCGCACGGCACGACGGACGATTTCATGATGGGGGTCGACCTCTCCACCGTGGGCTCGTTCTCGGCGTACGGCGCCAACGCGCCAAAGCTGTCGTACGACGCCGCCACCGACAAGTACTACATGACGATCGGTGCCCTGAAGTGCCAGCTGGTCGCGACGTGGACCGGCAGCGCCGGCCAGGACGGCCAGCGCTACATCCTCCGCGTCCCGGTCACCGACACCGACACCAAGCTCTCCAAGGCTATATACTTCGCTCCAGCGACGTACTCGCGCAGCCAGGGTTGGATGCCGGCGTCGGGGTGGTACGACTCCAGCTACACCCCGAAGTTTGGCACGAGCACCACTTCGTCGCAGCTCGTCGCCGCTGGCGGACCCTCGAGCCACACCAAGAACTGCGTCGGCTGCCATGTGACTGGCGTCCGCTCGATCTCGATCGACGCGGCCGGCGAGGCCGTGTTCCAGGGGTTCTACGCGACGCTGTACAACAGCAACGACCCGGACTACGTGGACTACAACGGCGACGGCAACCTGCTGCTCACCGGCATCGAGTGCGAGGCCTGCCACGGCCCGGGCGCGCAGCACGTCCTCGGCGGGGGCGACATCAGCAAGATCGTCAACCCGGCCAAGCTGACCGGCGCGCAGTCCGCCGAGATCTGCGGCCAGTGTCACATCCGCGGCAAGTCGGTTCCAGCCGGGACGTACGCGTGGCCGTACCACGACGACACCGGCACGATGTGGCAGCCGCAGCCGGTCAACACGGCATGGATCCCGCTCGCGAGCTTCCAGGGTACCGGCGCCCTCACCTTCTGGGGCGACGGCGTGCTTCCTTTCAACCCGCGCCCCTGGGACCAGTACATGCTCTCGGCACACGCGCAGACCCACTACGGTCAGAACGGCTCCTCCGAGCCGTGCTCGGCGTGCCATGACCCGCACGACAAGCAGCAGGTGGCCCAGCTGAACACCTCGATCACCGATGCCCGCAGTGGGCTCGTCATCGCAACTTCGCCCGAGAACGATACCCTCTGCCTCGCGTGCCACGCGACGCACGGACCGTTCGCCAACATCACCAAGGCGCAGGTCGCCGACTTCGCCACCAACGAGGAGGCGATCGGCGCGGTGGTCTCCGCCCACACCAACCACCCGTTCGCCCCGGAGCGCATGATGGGGTTGTCGCGCTGCACGACGTGCCACATGTCGTCGACCGGCGGCCACACCTGGTTCGCCACCAAGCCCCAGGACACCCTCACCTACCTCAACGCAGGCGTGAAGGACTCGAAGGGGAACTACGTCGGCTACCCGAACGCCTGCGCCGACTCGTGCCACAACACCCGGGTCAACATCTTCGGCCTCGGCCTCGACCCGTCGCCGTCGACGTGGACCAAGACGTACGACCAGAACCTGGCGAACATCCTCGTCACCTACTACGGCCCCGGCGGGACGTGGTGGAACACCACGCCGACGCCGTAACCGTTCGTTGATCGCGGCACCGTTTTCTTCGCGGGGGGCGCACGCCCCCCGCTCTTTTTTCCAGCTGCGGGTTCCGTGTCCATTCGTTGCGACTCGCCAGGACGGACTAACAGGACGGTTGTCTCTCAAAGTTCTCGAGCAATATTGCGACGAACACTATTGTAAGTCTATTAATTACATGGTCTTGACAAGTCTAGTGAATGACCTTAACGTGACTACAGTGTTTCAAACTGATTGCTTTTGCGTGACGGTTTCCGCGCCTGGCGTGGCGGACGCGGCCGCCAGCGCCACGCCTCGACGAGGTTCGTACCGTCACCCGGCCATCGACGAGGACGGCCGTTGCAGATCGACGGGACGTCAGCTGTCTCGGGAGGGTTCATGAGGCGGATTGTTTGCTGGCTGGCCTGCGCAGTGGTGGGGGCTGTGCCTGCGTTCGGTCAGGAGATCGGGAGCGTCGGCATCGGCTACGCCTGGCAGCACATGAGTGGCAACCGTGGGGCGTTTGCGAGCCAGTACGATCTTTCGCAGGGTGCGTTCCTCGAGCACCTGCAGCTTGATCTGCGCCGATATTTCGCCGGTTTCGACCGCTTCGATTTCACGGCCGACGGGTTTGGCGGCGATCCGCACCGGCACCTGGCGCTCACGATGGTCGACTGGGACCGCGAGTGGTCGTTCACGCTCGACTACGCGCGCAACGAGGGGGTGCTGCCCTCGCCGTCGCTCGACCTGACCGGGCTGACCGGGTTGCCATCCCCGAGCGGCGATCTGGCCAACGGCGGGCGGTTCAGCATCACTCGTTGGCGGGGGTCGCTCACCTGGGACGGTTGGAAGGCCGCGCGGTTGCGTCTGGACCTGCGCGACGTGCAGCGCAACGGGGATCGCCTGTTCGCCTACTACGGTCTCGGCCAGCCGTACGTCGCGTTGACCTCGCTTGACTCCAGGGTGCAGGAGGCCGGGTTTTCGCTTGAGACCCGCACCCTGCCGGTGAAACTGCTCTTCGAGCAGGACATCACCAAGTACACCGACAAGCCGCGTGGCGGGGTTGGCAACGGCGGCCAGTCGCTGTACAGCCCCAACCCCAACCCGCTGGCGACCTACACCACCGGGGGGGAGGAGTCGAACACCGTCCCGACCACCCGACTGTCGGCGGTGTACAACGACGGCACGTTCGAGTTGGTCGGGCAGGGGTTGTACCGGCGGGACCGCGTGCAGGGCCACTCCAGTGGCACCGAAGCGTACGCGATCGACGGCGGGCAGGCCGGCCAGATCAGTTACCTCGACGCGTTGACCAGCGATGCCAACGCGGACACCAAGCTCGGCGACCTGCGGCTGGGGCTGGCCGTGACGCAGTGCCTGACCCTCCGTGTCAAGGGGCATTACGAGAAGGTCACCACCGACAGCACGCTGCTCGGGCAGGAACTGTTGCAGCTCCGCGGGCCCGGCGGCAGCCTCGAGTTCCCCGCCGTGCTCAGTGACAACGGCTATCTCGACCGCACCGACAAGGACGTTGCCGGCGAGGCGGAACTCCGGGCTGGCGCGTTCGGCCTCGTCGTCGGGTACCACGACGGGTCGGAGGAGATCGGCCTGCGTCTGACCGACGGTGTGACACCGGACAACGTGACGCGCGACGCCAAGGGGTGGAACGCCACAGCGTCGCTGGCTCTCGGGCGGACGTTCACCGTTCGGGTCGGCTGGGATAGCGCGAGCTTTGCGCGCTACGTGTTCCGCACCGACCCGCAGAACGTCAAGCGGGTGTGGGGCAAGATCTCGGCCCGTCCGGCCGCCGGCATCGAGCTCAACGCCCACGCCAGCCATGAGACGCTCGACAACCCCGCCACGGAAGCGAACCTCTCCAGGCCGATCGACACGGTGGGGGTGGCCGCGAGCTGGACCGCCGCCTCCGGCGCGTTTGCCTCCGCCAGCGTGGACTCGCTCAAGCTCACCAGCAAGACGGCGATCGCGTACTTCGCCCCCGGCCTGACAAACGGGCTGTCGTACTACGACACCGACCTCCTCACCATGACGCTGCGCGCCGCCGTGCCGGTCGGCCGCCAGTTCCGCCTCAGCGGCGGTGGTCTCTACCTCAAGGATCGCGGCCACTCGCTGCCGTTCACCTCCAAAGCGTACGACCTCGAGTTCGAGGTGCCGGGGCCGTTCAGCACGAAGCTGGCGGTGTTCGGCAACCACTGGTCGTACGACATCCCGAGCGCCAGCGCGCAAAACTACGACGTCACCCGCTACGGGATCTCCGTGCGGCGGAGGTTTTGACCCATGCGCAAGAGCCTGCTTGCAGCGATCGCATTCCTGGCCGCAGCACCGCTCTTGGCGGGCCTGCCAAAGGGTTGGGTGGGCCTCGACACCTGTGCCACATGCCACGACGACACGGCCAAGGCGTTCGTCCGCGGGCCGCACGGGCGTGCGATGGCGGAGCGCGCGCCGAAGAACCTGCTCAAGCTGCAAGGGAACGTGCTCCAGCGCGCGTGCGAGTCGTGCCACGGACCCGGCGAGGCGCACGCCAACGACCCGAGCACGAAGAACATCAGGACGCTCAAGGGGGCCAGCACGGCGGAGGCCTCCTCCGGCTGCGTGCTTTGCCACGCGGCGCAAAAGGCCGGCCTCGCGATGCGCACGCCGGGGCACGCGCGGGCGGGGATCGCCTGTCTCGACTGCCACGTGCCGGGGCACGCCGCCCCCGCGGCCGAGCCGCTGCTGGCGCGCCCGCGCGCCACGCTGTGCACCCCCTGCCACGCCACCGAGACGGCGCAGTTCTCCCTCCCGTACGCGCACCGCAACGGCGCGACCCCGTTCGAGTGCACCGCGTGCCACTCGGCGCACGGCGGCACCACGGCGCGCGGCCGGATCATCGAGGACGGGCAGGCGCCGTGCGTGACGTGCCACACCGAGAAGGCGGGACCCCGGGTCTACCCGCATCCGCCGCTGGCGATCGAGGGCTGCGTCGCCTGCCACTCGCCGCACGGCTCGCCCAACCCGTTCCAGCTCACGCGCGCCTCGGTGTCGCAGCTCTGCCTCGAGTGCCACCCCGACACCCCGGCGTTCCACGATCTGTCCAAGCCCGCGTTCCGCGGCTGCGTGAACTGCCACGCCGCTGTCCACGGTTCGCAACGTGACCCGATGCTCTTGCACAAGTAGATGGGAGCGAGAAAGGAGATCTTGTCATGCGAAAGGTAATCGTCGTCCTCGCCGTCGCGCTGATCGCGAGCACAGCCCTGGCGGGGACCAACCTCGTGCGCTCGCACCTGACCGCCGGAACGAGCAGGTCCATGAAGGTGGACATTGCCGGCCTCTCGGCCCGACTCACCGCCCTGTACGGCGCGGATGCCGGCAGTGCATACCTCGGAAGCGACGTCTGCCTCGCCTGCCACAACGGCGCGATCGCACCCGATGAGACCGGCTGGCACAACACCCGCCACTCGCAGTTCCTCCGCCGGCCGATGGGTGAGTGGACGCTCGTCGACGGCAAGGGCGTCATTGCCAACCAGGCACACGGCACCAAGGACGACTTCATGATGGGGGTCGACCTGGCCACCGTGGGTTCGTTCTCGGCGTACGGCGCCAACGCGCCGAAGCTGTCGTACGACGCGGGCACCGACACCTACTGGATGCAGATCGGCGCTCTCAAGTGCCAAGTCGTCGCGACGCAGGCCGGCAGTGCGGGCCAGGACACCCAGCGCTTCCTGTTGCGGGTACCGGTGACCGACACCGACACCAAACTTTCGAAGGCACTCTACTTCGCTCCGGTCACCTATTCCCGAACGCAGGGGTGGATGCCGGCGAGCCCGACCGGCGGCGGCTGGTACTCCTCCAGCTTGACGCCGAAGTTTGACACGACGCTGACATCGTCCGCGCTCGTCGCGGCGGGCGGCCCGACGAGCCACACCGCGAACTGCGTGGGTTGCCACGTCACCGGCATCCGGTCGCTGGGCAAGACGGCCACCGGTGAAGCGACGTACCAGGGCTACTACGCGACGCTGTACAGCGCCGACGACCCTGACTACTTCGACTACAACGGCGACGGCAACTTCGAGATCGTGAATATCGGCTGCGAGGCGTGCCACGGCCCTGGCGCCCAGCACGTGCTCGGCGGCGGCGACCCGACCAAGATCGTCAACCCGGCCAAGTTGACCGGTGCGCAGTCCTCGGAAATCTGCGGCCGCTGCCACATCGCCGTGCGGTCGGCGCCAAACAAGACGTACGGCTGGCCGTTCGACGACGCCAACGGCGTGAACTGGATCCCGCGTTATGACACGTGGGTGCCGCTGGCCACCGATTATGTCGCCAACTACAGTTACTGGGGCGACGGCAAGCTCCCGAGCGGCCATCTGAACGCCTACGATCAGTACCAGCTGTCCGCCCACGCAGCGACGCATTACGGCCAGAACGGGTCTTCGGAGCCTTGCAGCGCTTGCCATGACGCAATGGACAAGCAGCAGGAGTACCAGATCAACACCTCGATCACCGACGAGAGCAGCGGCCTCGAGATCCCGACCTCGGTCGACAACGATTCACTGTGCCTGGCGTGCCACGCCACGCACGGGCCGTTCGCCAACATCACCAAGGCACAGGTCGCCGACTACGCCAACAACGAGGACGCAATCGCCAAGGTGGTCTCGGCGCACAGCAACCACCCGTTCGCACCCGAGCGCATCATGGGGCTCTCGCGCTGCGTCGAGTGCCACATGTCGCCGTCGGCGGGCCACACCTGGTGGGTTACGAAACCCGAAGACACGCTCACCTACATGACCTCCGGCGTCAAGGACGCGAACGGCAACTACGTCGGCTACCCGAACGCCTGCGCCGACTCGTGCCACAACACCCGGGTCAACATCTTCGGGCTCGGCCTCGACCCGACGCCGACGAGCTGGACCAAGCCGTACGACAAGAGCCTCGCCAGCATCCTCGTGACGTACTACGGGCCTGGCGGAACCTGGTGGAACACGACGCCGACGCCGTAACCGTTCGTTGATTGCGGCACCGTTTCGTTCGCGGGGGGCGCACGCCCCCCGCGCTTCCTTTCTTCCTCTTTTCCTCTCTTCCAAGCCCCGGCCTCCGACCCACCCGGCACACGTGCTGCGACTCGGCGGCTCAGCCGCCAAATCGGACGTCTCTCGGATTGTCTTGGCGAAGTTGAGATACGTTTTTTCGTAAGAGGTTCTATTACAAACTCTTGACAAGTCTCGTGAATGGCATTAACTTTACGGTCGTCACCGTAGCGGCACGGCGGGACTCCGCCGGACCGGACACGGAAGGGGGATGAGGCAATGATGCTACTTCAGGTTGGTATGACGCTGCTGGCGGGGAGCAACCTGTTGGCGTCGTCACACGCGGGCGCCACCGTGACACGGCGGTTGCACGCGGCGGTGGACCCGAAGATGTTCACGTCGGCGCAGGCGGAGCACTACCTGACCGCGCAGCAGTTGGCGTACATCCGGCCGGGCTTGAACATCACCGTGAACAGCGTCGTGATCGGCGCCGACAACAAGCCGGTCGTGGACGTCACCTTCACCGACGACGGCAACCAGCCGCTCGACCGCGCCGGGGTGCTCACGCCGGGAACGATCGCGATGTCGTTCATCCTCGACTGGTACGACCCGGCCACCCGTCACTACACCGACTACTTCACCAATACGGTGACGAGCCCGATCACGCACAACACCGCACAGCAGGCGACCACCGCGAAGGGCACGTGGGAGGACATCGCAACCGGGCACGCGCGCTTTCACTTCACCAGCACGCTGCCGGCCGGGTACGACGTGACGAAGACGCACACGCTCGGCATCTACGCCACGCGCATCATCAACCTCACCGACCCGATCACGATCAGCAAGACGTACGTCAAGGACGTCGAGTACGACTTCCGCCCCGACGGCCAGCCGGTCACCGACACCTGGAACAAGATGACCGACGCGACGTGCAACCAGTGCCACGACCCGCTCGCCGCCCACGGCGAGACCGGCCGCCGGGACATCAAGCTCTGCGTCCTCTGCCACAACCCCCAGACCGTCGATCCCGACACCGGCAACAGCGTCGACGCCAAAGTGATGATCCACAAGATCCACATGGGGAGCAGCCTGCCGTCGGTCAAGGCCGGCCACCCGTACCAGATCATCGGCTACCGGCAGTCGCTCAACGATTTCTCCGACGTCGTCTTCCCGCAGGACATCCGCAACTGCACCACCTGCCACCAGCCGAGCTCCCCGCAGGGGTACGTCTGGTACTCCTTCCCGTCGCAGGCGGCGTGCGGCTCCTGCCATGACGCGATCGACTGGACGACCGGCGCCAACCACAAGGGCGGTCCCCAGGCCGACGACTCGGCGTGCGCCTCCTGCCACCAGCCCCAGGGCGAGAACGACTTCGACGCCTCGATCATCGGCGCGCACGTCGTCCCGACCCGGGCGGCGCAGCTCAAGGGCCTGAACATCCAGATCATCGGCATGACGAACGCGACGCCGGGGAGCAAGCCGACGGTGACGTTCGCCGTGACCAACAACGACGGCTCGTTCGTCGACCCCTCGACGCTGTCGAGCTTCAGCTTCATCTTCGGCGGCCCGACGACCGAGTACACCGGCTACCTCTCCGAGCGCGTCGGCAAGAACGCGGTCTCCAGCGGCGACACCTCGACGTTCACGTTCCCGGATGCGATCCCGGCGGACGCCACCGGCACCTGGACGCTGTCGGCCGACCTCTACCGCATCATCACGCTCAACCCGGCCCCCGAGACGGCAAGCCAGGCGACGGTGCGTGAGGCGGCGCAGAACCCGATCTACGACGTGGCGATCACCGACGCGCAGCCGCAGGCGCGCCGCACCGTGGTCGACATCAACAAGTGCAACGTCTGCCACAATCAGCTCGCGCTCCACGGCGGCCAGCGCTTCAAGGTCGAGGAGTGCGTGATCTGCCACAACCCCAATAACACCGACACCACCTACCGGCCCGCCGACCAGGCCCCGCCGGAGACGATCCACTTCAAGTACCTGATCCACCGCATCCACACCGGCGAGAACATGACGATCCCGTACACGATCTACGGCTACCACGGGAGCGTCAACAACTTCAACGACGTGGTGTTCCCCGGTGATCGCCGCGACTGCCTGAAGTGCCACGCGGACGTTCCGTCCGGCCAGCAGCAGACGTTCGAGGTGCCGCTGCCCGACGGCGTGCTGCCGACCCCGACGCTGCGCAACCCGTACGTCCAGCTCATGCAGCCGACCGCGGCGGCGTGCCTCTCCTGCCACGACGAGCGGCAGGCGGCGGCGCACGCGGTCACGATGACGGCGACGTTCGGCGAGGCGTGCGAGGTCTGCCACGGCACCGACTCCGACTTCGCCGTCGCCAAGGTTCACGCACGGTAGCAACGGACCAACTCCCGGGCGGCCGCCGTGGCCGCCCGGGAGCGTCCGATGAAAGGTGGATCGGATGCGCACATGGCATCGACTTTTCAGCGCCCTCAGCGTGTCGCTCCTCGTCGGCCTGGGGACGGCGTACGCCGCCGGCCAGCCGGCGACCAGCCACGACGTTGCCGCCTTCGCTCCGTGCTCCGACTGTCACGACACCGTGGCGGCGCACTTCCCGAACAACCCGCACGCGCGCCTCGGCAACACCAAGGCCGTGTGCGAGAGCTGCCACGGCGACACGACGAAGCACCTCGCCAACCCCGACGTCAGCACGATCGCGGTGCCCAAGGGTGCGGCCGGGGCGAAGCTCTGCCTCTCCTGTCACCAGTCCTCACCTGAATTCGACCGCACGGCGCACGGCTTCCACGCCGCCGCGTCGGTCAACTGCACCGATTGCCACTCGGTCCACAGCCCGGCCAAGGGCGCGACGGCGTTGCTCCGCGACAACCCCTCGACCACGCTTTGCGTGGGCTGTCACCCGGCGCAGAAGGCCGACTTCGAGCGGCCGTACCACCACCACCTGGCGCGCAGCGGCATGGAGTGCGTTTCCTGCCACAACCCGCACGGCGGCCGCGGTGAGCACAACCTGAAGAAGACGGCCTCCGGCGAGCTGCCGTGCCTGTCGTGCCACACCGAGAAGCAGGGGCCGTTCGTGTTCTCGCACGTGTCGGGCTTCGAGGGCAACTGCCTCTCCTGCCACGAGCCGCACGGCTCCAACAACCCCAAGATGCTCATCCGCGCGCGGGTCGATCAGCTCTGTCTCGAGTGCCACACGACCCTCCCCGCCGGCACGCTCGGAGCGCAACCACCGTCGTTCCACGACCTGCGCAGCGCGCGCTATCAGAACTGCACGGTCTGCCACGTCGCGATCCACGGTTCGAACAGCTCCCCGATGCTGCTGAAATAGGAGACGAGCGATGACCAAGCGTTTCGCATACTTCGTGGGTCTGCTCGTGGTCGCGTCGTGGGGCGCCACCGCGTCCGCGCAGTCGACCCAGTTCTCCCTCGATCTCGGCCAGCAGTGGACGCGCATCACCGGCAACAACGGCGTCTACCGCAGCCAGATCAACGAGGGCCAGGGGCTGTTGCTGCGCTCGTTCTCGCTGACGACCGTGGACAACTCCGACGGTCCGAAGCTCTTCGACCACCTGCGCATCGATGCGTCCGGGATCGGCGCCGAGCCGCAGGCCAGCTTCCGCCTGACGGCCGGTCTGGCGCACGTGTACGACATGCGCCTCTCGTACCGCCACTCCGAGTTCTACAACTCGCTGCCCGGCTTCGCCAATCCGCTGTTCGCGTCCGGCGTCGTCCCCGGCGAGCAGACGATCAACCGCGCCCTCGACACGGTCAACCTCGACCTGACGTTCCTGCCCGACAGCGCGGTGAGTCCGCTGTTCGGCTACCAGCTGGTTCGCTACTCGGGCTCGGCCCGCACGACCGCGACGGTGGGGCAGGACGAGTTCCGCCTCCTCTCCAACCTGGGCGAGACCACGCAGGAGTTCCGCGGCGGCATTGGCTTCAAGGTCGGCAGCTTCTCCGGCCGGATCCTGCAGGGCTGGCGCGTGTACAACTCGACCCAGGCCGACAGCCTGCTTCCCGGCGCCGGCAGCGGCAATAACACGCGGCCCGTGCTTGGCCAACCGATCAGCCTCACCACCTACCTCGACAACACCCACACGAAGGGCACGACGCCGATCACCACCGGATACGTCACCGGCCGCATCGCCGACGGCGTTCGTCTCGTCGCTTCGTTCACCCGCGCCGACTTCGCCACCGACACCACCGACCAGGAGTCCGCGTGGGGCACGCTGGCGTCGTTCAAGCTCTCCCGCTTCTACTCCGGCCTGTCGGAGGCGGTGCAGTCGCGCGCCAACAGCCTCGACTGGCAGGGCAACGCCCGCATCGAGGCGACGATCGTGGACGGCCTCGACCTCACGGTCGGCTACACCAAGCGCCACCGCGACCTCGACGGGCTGGGGACGATCGCCGACCTGTACATCAACACCGTCAACTTCTCCGGTGCTGACCCCAAGAACCTTTCCACGTTGCTCGGCGTCCAGGACGCGATGGAGCGCAACGAGAACGTGGCGGAGTTCCGCCTCTCCTCGAGCAACCTCGGCCCGCTGCAGCTGTGGGCCGGGTGGGCGCGCGCCAACCAGTCGCTGACCGTGTCGCCCGCGGCCGCCGAGATCGTGGTCCCCGGCGGCCAGGCCGGCCGCTACGACCGCCAGGTCAAGCGGACCACGGCGGGCGCGACGCTGGCGCTCGCCACCGTCAGGCTGTCCGTCGACTACAAGAAGGACGACGCGGATAACGCGGTCGTCCGCACCGACTACCTCAACCTCGAGCGCTGGCGCGGGCGCGCCAGCTGGCGGGCCGGCAGTTTCCTCGAGCTGGTCGGAACCGGGGAACAGATCAGGACCGACAACCCGACTTCGGGGATCAACCAGACGGCCACCACCAAGCACTGGGGCGGCGACCTGGTCCTCACCCCGATCTCGGCGCTCGACGTCCGCGTCGGCTACGGTATCTACAAGGTCGACAGCGCGATCACGATCCGCGTCCCGCAGGACTTCAGCCTCGAGCCCTCGCTGTACACCGAGGATGGGACCGAGAAGAGCGCCTCGGTGACCTACCACGCCGGGCCGGTCCGCTTTGACGCCGGCTACTCGCACTTCGAGAACACCGGCGACCTCGCGCTCAAGCTCGACCGCACCAGCCTGGGCTGCGACTTCGACCTGACCCGCACGCTCGGCGCCTCGTTGCGCTTCGACAAGCACATGTACCGCGAGGTCGCGCTGCCGATCGCCAACTTCGACGCCAAGATCTACGGCTTCTTCCTGCGCTGGCACAACGACTGATCGCAGCGCACCGCACTTGAGTTCATCTCTTTGGGCTCCCGCGACCGGGAGCCCAAAGTGTCTCTGGGGACGCGCGAGGTGAAGGGAAGAAGGAAGAAGGTAGAGGGTAGAAGGGAGAGGAACTACGGGCTCTCGTCTCCCTTCTCCCGTCTCTCTTCTCCCTTCCCCTCATGGGTCTTGACAAGTAATCTGATATCTCCCATCATCAATGTCGTGAATGGAACCGAGGTCTACCGACTGGACGCGCTGTTGGAACTGGGGCAGGCCTGGCCCAACGCCCTGACCGCCGCCGAGATCGCGCGGCGGCGGGGCGTTCCGGCCAAGTTCCTCGCGCGCCTCCTCGGCGGTCTGGCGCGGGAGGGGCTGGTCGTGACCGCGCGCGGAGCCCGCGGCGGGGTTCGCCTGGCCGCCGCTCCCACCGACGTGCCGCTGACCCGGCTGCTGCGGCCGCAGCCGCAGCCGGGCGCGGGCGGACCGGCGGCGCGCTGGCTCACCGCGCGCCTGGCCGAGGCCCGGGCCGGCGTGCTGGCGGGGTTGAGCCTCGCGGCGCTGCTCCGCGTCGAGGCGGAGGCCGAGGCCACGGCCGATTTCTGCATCTAGGGAGGAACCATGCGAATCGCGTCGGATATCACCAAGCTCGTCGGCAACACGCCGCTGGTGCGGCTCAACCGCGTCACGAGCGGCGGCGCCACGGTCGCGGCGAAGCTCGAGTTCTTCAACCCCGCCCACTCGGTCAAGGACCGCATCGGTGTCGCCATGGTCGAGGCGATGGAGCGGGACGGCCGGCTGCAGCCCGGGCGCTCGGTGATCGTCGAGCCGACGTCGGGGAACACCGGCATCGCACTCGCGATGGTGGCCGCGGCCAAAGGGTACCGCTGCGTCATCGCGATGCCCGAGAGCGTCTCGCTCGAACGCCGCAAGGTGCTCAAGCTGCTCGGCGCCGAGCTGGTCCTCACCCCGGCGGCGGAGGGGATGAAGGGCGCCATCCGCAAAGCGGCCGAGTTGCTCGCCGAGATCCCCGGCGCCGCGATGCCGCAGCAGTTCGAGAACCCGGCCAACCCCGAGGTCCACGCCGCGACCACAGCCGAGGAGCTGTGGCGCGACACCGACGGCGGCATGGACGTCTTCGTCGCCGGAGCGGGCACCGGCGGCACGCTCACCGGGGTCGGCCGCGTGTGGCGGGCGCGCAAGCCTGCCGTGCGCATCGTGGCCGTCGAGCCGGCCGGATCGCCGGTCCTCTCGGGCGGCGCGCCCGGGCCGCACAAGCTGCAGGGGCTGGGGGCCGGCTTCATCCCCGCCAACCTCGACACCGGCGTCATCGACGAGGTCGTCCAGGTCGGCAACGAGGAGGCGTTCGTGATGGCGCGCCGCCTCGCGCGCGAGGAGGGGATCCTCGCCGGCATCTCCTCCGGCGCCGCCGCGCACGCGGCGGTGGCGATCGCCGCCCGGCCGGAGAACACGGGCAAGCTGGTGGTGTTCGTCGTGCCCTCGACCTCCGAGCGCTACATCTCGACCGAGCTGTTCGCCGGCCTCGACTAGCGCGCCTCGGCTCACGGCACGGCGAGGTCGGGGCGCCCAGCGGCGAGGTGATCGAGCGTCTCGAAGTTCACGATCGCGCCCTCGCCCACCCCGGCGCGCGCGGCGAGCGCCGCCGCCGTGGCGTCGAACGCCAGGTGATGCGGGTGGTGCGCGTCGGAGGCGAGGACGAAACGGGCGCCGGCGGCCGCGGCGAGGCCGGCCAGCGTCGGGTCGAGGTCCTGGCGGCGGGGGAAGCCGTTGATCTCGAGGAGCACGCCCGCGGCCGCCACCGCCGCGAACACCACCTCCCAGTTGGCGCGGATCCCGGGCCGCCGCTCGAACAGCCGCCCCTGCGGGTGCGCGAGCGCCCAGACTCCCGGCTCCTCGACCGCGCGCACGAGCCGGGCCGTCTGGTCGCGGCGGTCCCCGAGGCCGGTGTGAACCGCGGCGAGGACGAGGACCCCCTCCCTGGCGGCGCGCGGCAGGTCGAGGCGGCCGTCGTCGAGGATCTCCGCCTCCAGCCCCTGCACCAGCCAGAGCTCCTCGCCGCGCCGCCGGTTCCACACCGCCACGGCCCGGCGCTGCAGCTCAATCCCCTCGCCGTCGAGGCCGTTGACGCACTCGAGGCCGCGCGTGTGATCGGCCACGACGGCCCACGACGCGCCGCGGCGCTGGCACGCCCGCGCCATCGCCTCGAGCGTCGCGGCCCCGTCGGAGGCGCGCGTGTGCCAGTGCACGGCCCCCCGCAGCCGCGCGATGGCCGGGGTCCCCGCGGACGCCAGCTCGACGTCGACCTCCGCGGCGGACA
>DAIDOU010000210.1 GCA_027458945.1 Acidobacteriota bacterium | reverse complement strand
ACCGTTCGTCCGGTGATCGGGGTACCCCTGGCGGGAGGCGTGGCCGGGGGTCTCGACGCGCTCCTCTCCACCGTCGAGATGCCGGGCGGCGTCCCGGTCGCCACCGTGGCGGTCGGGAAGGCGGGCGCGCGCAACGCGGCGGTGCTCGCGGCCGAGATCCTGGCGCTCTCCGACCCCGAGCTCGAGGCGCGCCTGCGGCAGGCGCGGGCCGATCAGGCCGGCGCCGTGGCCGCCGCCGACGCCGAGCTCGCGGCCGGTGGGGGGGAGCGATGAGCGCCCGGGCGTGCGACGAGATGCCGCCGCGGCCGGAGGTCGTGCGCATCACGTTCACGGCGGACCTCCCCGGGCAGGCGTGTCGCGTCGACGACGGCGTCGAGCTCGAGCCCGGCGCCTCGTACGTGGTCGCCGGTAGCGACGGCGAGCGGGTCGGGCGCCTGGTCGCGCACGAGCTGCCGGTGCTGCGTCCGTGCGGCGAGCGGCTTGCGGGTCGTGTGGTGCGCCGGGCCACCGCGGCCGAGGTGGCACGCGGCGAGGAGCTGGCGCTGGTGGCGCGCGACGCGCTCCGGTTCTGTCGCGAGCGCGCTGGCGAGCTGAAGTTGGCGATGCGCCCGGTGGCGGCGCTCGTGCCGCTCGACCGCGACACGGCGGTCATCACGTTCGCCGCCGAGGAGCGGGTCGACTTCCGCGAGCTGTTGCGCGACCTCGGGCGCCGCATGCGCCGGCGGGTCGAACTGCGCCAGATCGGCGTGCGCGACCAGGCCAGGTCGAGCGGCGGCTGGGGGCCGTGCGGGCGCACGCTGTGCTGCGCGACGTTCATGGCTCGTTTCAATTCCGTGACGATCCGCATGGCCAAGGCGCAGAAGCTGTCGCTCAACCCGAGCCGGATCTCGGGGATGTGTGGGCGGCTCATGTGCTGTCTCGCGCACGAGGCGGAGCCCGCTGCGGCCCGGCGCGGAGGCGGATAAACCGTCCGGGCCGTTGATCCGTATCCTTCCACGCAGGCTCACGGGATGGTATACTGCGAGTCAGTCAGAACGACGGGGCAACGATGAAGGAATCCGAACGCTCGGGAGACGAGTCCCTGACCAGCCGCCGGCTCATCCGGCCGTCGATTTCCGAGGTGTCCGATCGGACGCCGATGCGGGGGATGGTGCACCGCAAGCAAGCGCCGCCGGACCAGACCAACGCCGAGAACTATTACTTCATCAAGCAGATGCAGAACAAGACGCCGATGGTCGTGATGCTCGACGACGGCACCGAACTGCACGGCTGGGTGGAGTGGTACGACCGCAACTGCATCAAGCTGAACCGGACCGACGGGCCGAACCTGATGATCTACAAGCACGCGATCCGGTACATGTTCAAGGAAGAGGAGCTGCGCCAGCGCCGCCACCGGCCGCGCGAGTGACGGCGGCCGACCGCGGCGACTGAGCACCCAGCGACAAGACACGAAGCGAAGCGGCAGCCGCCGGCGTCAGCCGGCCACCGGCTGGAGCAGTGCCTCGACGCGCGCGCACACGATCTCGAGCGCAACCGAGTTGAAGCCGCCCTCGGGGATGATCAGGTCGGCCCACCGCTTCGAGGCCTCGACGAACTCGAGGTGCATCGGGCGGACGGTCTCGAGGTACTGGGCGATCACGCTCTCGACGGTGCGCCCACGCTCGACCAGGTCGCGGCGCAGCCGCCGGATGAAGCGCAGGTCCGCGTCGGTGTCGACGAAGATCTTGACGTCGAACAGCCGCCGCAGCTCGGGCTCGGCGAAGATCAGGATCCCCTCGACGAGCACGACGCCGCGCGGCTCGACGGTGCGGGTCTTCCCGGTGCGGACGTGGCGGGTGAAGTCGTACACCGGCACCGCCACCGGCAGGTGCCGCTTGAGCGCGCGAACGTGCTCGGCGAGCAGCTCGGTCTCGAGCGCGTCGGGGTGGTCGAAGTTGTGGTGCGCGAGCGTCGCGCGGTCGGCGCCAGTGAGGTCGCGGTAGTAGCTGTCGTGCTGCAGGTACGCGATCCGGTCGGCGCCGATGCGGGTGACGATCGCGTCCGCCACCGTGGTCTTCCCCGAGCCGGTGCCGCCGGCCACTCCGATTACCACCACATCGCTCATCTCTCGGTCCTCATCCCCACGTTGACGCCGCACGACCGTCCAGGCGAGGGCGCCATGATACCCCGGCCGGCGGCCGCGGCCGCCGCGCCGCCGCGTCAGTCCCCGCCGCCCTCGCGCCCCGGCCGCACGGCGGTCGCGGCGGTGGTGGCGTAGCGGCTGTGGCCGAGGTAGAGGAGCGGCCTCACCCGATCGACGCGGAGCACGCCGTCGCCGTCGAACGACCCGGCCGTGAGGCGAAGCCGCTGCACCTCGCCGACCACGAGCGTCTGATCGCCGATCTGGTGGCGCTCCACGAGGACACACTCCGCCGCGGCGTACGCCGCGGCCAGGCTCGGCGTGGTCAACGTCTCGCCGGCCTCGATCTCGAGGCCGAGTGCCTCGACCTTGTCGGTCTCGCGCCCCGAGATCCTGCCGAGCGATTCCGCGAGCGCGGCGTGCGCCTCGGGCAGGAAGCTGAGAGTGAACTCGCCGGTGGCGAGGGCGAGGTGGTGCGTGTACGTCGAGGGCGAGAGGCACACGCCGAACAGCGGCGGGTCGGATGAGAGCGGGGTGGCCCACGTGACCGGGGCGAAGTTCGCGGTGGCCCTGGCGTCGTCGCGCACGCCGACGACGCACACCTGGCGCGGGTAGAAGAAGTAGCACGAACCCGGAACCGACGACTCGCGCGGCATACGTCCTCCCGGCTGCGCGGCCATCATAGCGTGCGCGCGGCCGTCGCGGCGACCTTGACACTCGGCGACCGCATCGCGTAGGTTCAGCTTTCGTGGCGCGTCTGGCCGAATTCCAGGGAAAACAGCTGTTGCGCAGCGCCGGCGTGGCGGTCCCCCGCGGGGAGCCGGCCGGCAGCGCTCTGGACGCGACACGGGTCGCCGAGCGCCTCGGCGGCGCGGTCGTGGTGAAGGCGCAGGCGTGGACGACCAGCCGCAAGGCGCACGGCCTCGTCCGCTTCGCCGACTCGGCTGCGGCGGCGGGCGAGGCCGCGGCGGCGATCCTCGCGGCGGACGCGGGTGGGTTCCCGATCGCGGAGGTTCTCGTCGAGGAGCGCGTCGCGATCGTCGCCGAGCGCTACGCCGGCGTGATCCTCGACGACCGTAGGCGCTGCCCCCTGGTGCTGGTGTCCGCGCGCGGCGGCTCCGGGATCGAGGAGACGGCGCGCGAGCACCCGGAGGCGGTGGCCGAGCTGGCGTTCGACGTCGTGGAAGGGCTGCAGCCGCACGCGGCCCGCGAGCTGTGGCGGCGCGTCGGGGTGCACGGCGAGGAGCAGCGCGCGCTCGCCGAGGCGGTGGTGCGCCTCGCCGGCGTGGCGCGCCGGCTCGAGGCGCACTCCGCCGAGATCAACCCGCTCGTGCTCGCCGCCGACGGTCGGGCGCTGGCGCTCGACTGTCGCATCACGCTCGACGACGCCGCGGTGTTCCGTCACCCGGAACTCGGCATCGAGGTGGCGCGCGAGCTCGGACACCCGCCGACGCCGCTCGAACGCATCGCCTGGGACGTCGAGAAGGACGACTACCGCGGCACGTTCTACTTCCTACAGATGCGCGAGGGGTTCGCGCGCGGCGAGCGGGTCGTCGCGTTCCACGGGGCCGGCGGCGGCGGCTCGATGATGGGGATGGACGCCCTCGCCCGCCACGGCTTCTCGGTCGCCAACTTCTGCGACACCTCGGGGAACCCGCCCGCCTCCAAGGTCTACCGCGCCGCGCGCATCCTCCTCTCCCAGCCCGGCGTGGACGGTTACTTCGGCACCGGTTCGGGCGTCGCGTCGCAGGAGCAGTTCCACTCGGCCCGCGGTCTCGTCAAGGCGTTTCTCGAGGAGCCGCTCGCCGTCCCCGCGGTCGTGCGCCTGGGCGGCAACGGCGAGGAGACGGCGATCGAGATCCTCGCCGGCTTCACCAGGGAGCTCGGCGTTCCGGTCGAGTGCTACGGCAAGGACACGCCGGTGGACGCGTGCGCCCGCCGCCTCGACGAGCTCGTCGCGTCGTTCGTCCCGCCGCCTCGCCCGGCGCGGCGGCGGCCGCCGCACGCCGAGCGGCCGTACGCGTTCAAGACGCCGACGGGCGAGGTCACGCTCGACCACTCGGTCTGCGCGCGCTGCGACAGCAAGGCGTGCGTGACCGCGTGCGTGCCGCAGATCCTGAAGCTCGCCGAGGACGGTCTCCCCGTCCTCGCGGTGACGCCCGAGGAGGCGGCGCGCGGCCGCTGCATCGAGTGCCTCGCGTGCGAGGTGGACTGCCGCGCGCTCGGCGCCGGCGGTGGGCTCGTCGCGCTTCCGGTCCCGGGTCTGGACGAGTACCGCGCGGCGCGCGGGATGGGGTAGCGATGGCGATCCTCGTCCACCAGGCCACGCGCGTGCTGGTCCAGGGGATCACCGGCCGGGAGGGGCGCGCGCGCGCCCGGCTGATGCGCGAGTACGGCACGCAGGTGGTCGCCGGTTGCACGCCCGGGCGCGGCGGCGAGACCGTTGACGGCACCCCGGTCTACGACACGGTCGTCGAGGCGGTCGAGGCGAGCGGCGGGATCGACGCGTCGGTCGTCTTCGTGCCCGCACCGCTGGTCAAGGACGCGGCGCTGGAGGCGATCGCGGCGGGGGTGGCACTCACCGTCCTCGTCGGCGACCGCGTCCCGGTGTGGGACGTGATGGAGATCGCGCGCGCGGCCGAGCGCTCGGGCACCGACTTCCTGGGGCCGAACACGCTCGGCGTGCTGTCGGTCGGGAAGGGCGTCCTCGGGATGATCGGCGGGCGCGCCGAGTCGGCGCGCTCGTGGTTCCGGCCGGGAGCGGTCGGCGTCGCGTCGCGCTCGGGGGGGATGACCTCCTCGACCGGGTATTACCTGTGCCGCGCCGGGATCGGCCTGACGACGCTCGTGCACGTCGGCGGCGATGGCATCGTCGGCCTGCCGCTGCCGGCGGTCGTACGCCGCTTCCAGGCCGATCCGGACACGCGGTGTATCGCGATCTTCGGCGAGATCGGCGGCTCGCAGGAGGAGCGCGTCGCGGAGATGATGGCGAACGGCGAGCTGAGCAAGCCGGTGGTCGCGTTCATCGGCGGCCGCGCCGCGACGCCGGGCGTCCGTTTCTCGCACGCGGGAGCGATCGTCGAGGGCGGCCGCGGCACCCACGCCGGGAAAGTGGCGGCGCTGCGGGCGGCGGGCGCGGTGGTCGTGGACGCGTTCGACGAGCTGCCGGCGGCCGTGGTGAAGGTCCTGGAGGCGTGAGATGGCGGAGAACCAGTGGTCGACGGCGATCACCTCGGTCAAGCCCAACGAGATCCGCGTACGCGGCTACCGGCTCGACGAGCTCATGGGCCGCGTCTCGTTCGGCGAGGCGGTCTACCTGATCCTGCGCGGCGAGCGACCCGGCGCCGCGGTCGGGCGCCTGGTGGAGGCGATGCTGGTGGCCTCGATCGACCACGGCGTCACGCCGCCGTCGACACTGGCGGTGCGCAACGCCGCCTCCACCGGCGCCTCCCTCAACGCGTGCATCGCCTCCGGGGCGCTCGCGGTCAACCGCCACCACGGCGGCGCGGTCGAGGACTGCATGCGCCTGCTGGCGCGGGGCGCGGCCAGGGTGGCCGCCGGCGCCGACCTCGCGGCCGCCGCGAGGGCGCTCATCGGCGAGGAAAAGACTGCGGGCCGCCGGCTCCCCGGTTTCGGGCACCGCATCCACACCGACGACCCGCGCTCGTACCGCCTGCTCGTGCTCGCGCGCGAGGCGGGGACGGCGGCGGCGCACGTCGGCGTCGCCGAGGCGATCGTCGCGGAGCTCGCCGCCGGCGGCAAGGCGCTGCCGCTCAACGTGGACGGCGCGATCGCCGCGGTGCTCGCGGACCTCGGGTTCGACCCGGAGCTGGCGAACGGGTTCTTCATCCTGGCGCGGACCGCGGGGTGGATGGCCCAGGTGATCGAGGAGCGCCGGCGCGAGAAGCCGATGCGGCGGATCGACCAGGGCGCCGCCGTTTACGACGGGCCGGCGTCGCGCGAGCTGACACAGGGGTGAGGGCAGGCGCGCAAAGGAGAGACGACATGGCCAAGTACAAGATCGCCTGGCTGCCCGGAGACGGCATCGGCAACGACGTGATGGAGGCGGCGCGGCTGGTTCTCGACGCCGTGGCGTTCGACGCCGAGTACGTGCACGGCGACATCGGCTGGGAGTTCTGGTGTTCCGAAGGCGAGGCGCTGCCGCAGCGCACCGTCGACCTGCTCGGGCACGTCGACGCCGCGCTGTTCGGCGCCATCACGTCCAAGCCGGTGAAGGCGGCGGAGGCCGAGCTCGCGCCGGCGCTCAAAGGCACCGGGCTCGTCTACCGGTCGCCGATCGTGCGCATGCGCCAGATGTTCGACCTGTACACCTGCCTGCGCCCGTGCAAGGCGTACCCGGGCAACCCGCTCAACTACAAGCCGACGATCGACCTCGTGATGTTCCGCGAGAACACCGAGGGGCTGTACTCGGGCGTCGAGTTCGCGCCGGTGCCGGACGCGCTGCGCGACACCCTCGGCGCGCTCTCGAAGCCGTTCGCGCACTTCGCGGAGGTCCCCGGCGATCAGTACGCCATCACCTGCAAGATCAACACGAGGAACGGTTCGCAGCGGATCATCCGGGCGGCGTTCGAGTACGCCCGGGCGCACGGCTACCCGAAGGTCACGGTGATCCACAAGGCCAACGTGGTGCGTGCCACCGAGGGCCTGTTCCTGGAGACCGCCAAGGAGGTCGCGAGGGAGTTCCCCGCCGTCGCGATGGACGACGCCAACGTGGACGCGATCTGCATGTGGCTGCTCAAGGACCCGGAGAAGTACGGCGTCCTGGTCGCGACCAACCTTTTTGGCGACATCATCTCCGACCTGTGCGCGCAAATGGTGGGCGGCCTCGGCTTCGGTTGCTCCGGCAACATCGGCGACACGCTCGCCGTGTTCGAGCCGACGCACGGCTCGGCGCCGAAGTACGCCGGCCAGTACAAGGTCAACCCGATCGCCACGGTGCTCGCCGCCAAGATGATGTTGCAGTGGCTCGGCGAGACCGTGACTGCGGCCCGGATCGAGGGCGCCGTCGCGGCGGTGATCGCCGAGGGAAAGGTGCGCACCTACGACATGGGCGGCGCCGCCTCGACGCTCGACATGGCGCGGGCGATCGCAGCGAAGCTGTAGAGACAGGGCGGGCAAGAGCGTGGTCCGTGGTCAGTGGTCCGTGGTCCGAGAGAGAGACAGGGCGGGCAGGAGCGTGGTCCGTGGTCAGTGTCCGTGGTCCGAGAGAAACCAGGCCCGGGGCGCAGCGGGATGACACCGCGCCCCGGCGCCGTGCGCCGGCGTAGGACCTCTGGGTGAGGGCGAACTCCCTCCCGGCGGCGGGCGGGTGGGCCGGCGTCGTCGCGGCGCTGGCCGCCGTGTACGTCGTCTGGGGCTCGACGTACCTCGCTATCCGCATCGCGCTCGAGGGCATCCCGCCGTTCCTGATGGCCGGCGTGCGCTTCCTGGTGGCCGGCGGCGCCCTGTTCGTCTTCCTCTGGCTGCGCGGCGCGCCGGCGCCCTCGGCCCGGCAGTGGCGGAGCGCGGCGCTGGTCGGAGGACTGCTGCTGCTCGGCGGCAACGGCGGCGTCGTCGTGGCGGAGCAGTGGGTGGCGTCCGGCCTCGCCGCGCTCGCGGTGGCGACGGTGGCGCTGTGGTCGGCGCTCTTCGCCGGGCTGTGGGGGCAGTGGCCGCGGCGGTTGGAGTGGGTCGGCCTCGCGGTCGGCTTCGGCGGCGTCGCGCTGCTCAGCCTCGAGGGCGGCCTGCGCGCCAGCCCCGCCGGCGCCGCGGCGCTCCTCGCCGGCACGATGAGCTGGGCGCTCGGCTCGATGTGGAGCCGCCGCCTCGACCTGCCGAGCGGGATGATGGCGTCGGCGGCCGAGATGCTGGCGGGTGGCGCCATGCTGGTCGTGGTCGGGCTGGCGTTCGGCGAGCGCGTCCCCTCCGCGATCGCACCTCGCCCGTTGCTGGCGCTCGCGTATCTCGTCGTGTTCGGCTCGTGGATCGGTTTCTCGGCGTACCTGTACCTGCTCCGCCGGGTGCGGCCGGCGGCGGCCACCAGCTACGCCTACGTCAACCCCGTGATCGCGATGCTCCTCGGCGTCGCGCTCGGCGGCGAGACGATCTCCGCCTCGGAGTGGGCCGCGCTCCCCGTCATCCTGGCGGGCGTCGCGATCGTCATGGTCGGGCACGCCCGGGCGGCGCCGGCCGTAGCCGACGGTCACGAGACCGTCAGCTCTTGACGCCGGTCAAGGAGGGGCGGCGAACGGCGGCCTACGGTCGCCCGCGGGAGCGATGATGCGCCGAGGCAAGACCCCCGCCGTGGTCCTCGCCCGCCGCCTGAGCCAGGCGGTGTGGCTCGCGGTGATCGTGCTCATCGGCGTCCAGTTCGCGCTCTGGGCGCTGCCCCAGACCACCGGGCACGCCCCTGAGGCGACCCGCCCCGCCGGCGTCGAGGGGTTCCTGCCGATCTCGGCGCTGATGTCGCTGCGGCTGTGGCTGGCCGGCCAGGGGATCCACCCGGTCCACCCCGCCGGCCTCGCGATCCTCGTCGGCGTGCTGGCGATGAGCACGTTGGTGGCGAAGTCGTTCTGCTCCCACATCTGCCCGGTCGGCACCGTTTCGGAGGCGCTCGGTCGCCTCGGCGCGCGGCTCCTCGGCCGAACCTGGGCGCCGCCGCGCTGGCTCGACCTCCCCCTGCGCTCGCTCAAGTACCTCTTGCTCGCCCTCTTCCTCTGGGTCACCTGGGTCGCGCTCGACCTCCCCGGGGTGCGCGCGTTCCTCGACAGCCCGTACAACCGGGTGGACGACGTCAAGATGCTGCTCTTCTTCGCCCACCCGTCGCGCCTCACGGTGGGGGTGCTCGGGGCGCTGGTCGTCGGCTCGCTGCTGGTGCGCGACCTGTGGTGCCGTTACCTGTGCCCGTACGGCGCGCTGCTCGGCCTCGTCGGCCGGCTCGCGCCGCTCAAGGTGACGCGCGATCCGTCGACCTGCACCGACTGCGGCAAGTGCACCAAGGTCTGCCCGGCCCGCCTGCAGGTCCACACGATGACCCGCGTCGCGTCGGTCGAGTGCACCTCGTGCCAGGACTGCGTCGCGGCGTGCCCGGTCAAGGCCTGCCTCGCGGTGCGGCCGCCGCGCGTCGCCCCGTCGCGTGGGTGGCTGCGGCCCGCGCTCGTCGTCGTCGTGGCGGTCGGCGTCTACCT
>DAIDOU010000209.1 GCA_027458945.1 Acidobacteriota bacterium | reverse complement strand
GGACGCCCGTTCGAGCCCTTGATGACGCGGCCGCGGCGGCCGTTGTCGAACAGCGCGTCCACCGCCTCCTGCAGCATGCGCTTCTCGTTGCGGACGATCACCTCGGGGGCGCGCAGCTCGAGCAGCTTCTTGAGCCGGTTGTTGCGGTTGATCACCCGGCGGTAGAGGTCGTTGAGGTCGGAGGTCGCGAAACGCCCGCCGTCCAGCGGTACCAGCGGGCGCAGCTCCGGCGGGATGACCGGGATGACCTCGAGGATCATCCACTCGGGGCGGTTGCCGGACTTGCGGAACGACTCGACCACGCGCAGGCGCTTGGCCGCCTTCTGGCGCTTGACCACCGAGGGCTCGGTCCGCATCAGGAGGCGCAGCTCGCCGGCCATCTCGTCGAGGTCGATGCGCCGCAACAGCTCCTGGATCGCCTCGGCGCCCATCTTGGCGACGAACGTCTCGCCGTTCTCCTGCCGCGCCTCACGGAACTGCTCCTCGGAGAGCACCTGCTTCTCCTCGAGCGTCGTGTCGCCCGGGTCGATGACGACGTAGGCCTCGAAGTAGAGCACGCGCTCGAGATCGCGCATCGTGATGTCGAGAAGCTGGCCGATCCGGCTGGGCAGCCCCTTGAAGAACCAGACGTGCGACACCGGGGCGGCGAGCTCGATGTGACCCATGCGCTCGCGGCGCACCTTGGAGCGCGTCACCTCGACGCCGCACTTGTCGCACACGACGCCGCGGTGCTTCATGCGCTTGTACTTGCCGCACAGGCACTCCCAGTCGGTCACGGGGCCGAAGATGCGGGCGCAGAACAGGCCGTCGCGCTCGGGCTTGAACGTCCGGTAGTTGATCGTCTCGGGCTTCGTGACCTCGCCGTGCGACCATGAGCGGATCTTCTCGGGCGAGGCGAGGGACACCCTGATCGCGTCGAAGTCGTTGATCGCCTTCGGCTTCGTGAAGAACGAGCGGCTCTCGCCGCGGCCATCGCGGGGTTCGGTCGGCATGCTGCTCATTCCAGCCCCCTCACTCTCCCTCGTGCTTGACGAGCTCCACATCGAGCCCGAGGCTCTGGAGCTCGCGCACGAGCACGTTGAACGACTCCGGCAAGCCCGGCTGCTCGGGAACCTTGCCCTTGACGATCGCCTCGTACACCCGCGAGCGCCCCTCGACGTCGTCGGACTTCACGGTGAGCAGCTCCTGCAGCGTGTAGGCGGCGCCGTACGCCTCGAGCGCCCAGACCTCCATCTCGCCGAGACGCTGGCCGCCGAACTGCGCCTTGCCGCCGAGCGGCTGTTGCGTGATCAGGGAGTACGGGCCGATCGAGCGGGCGTGGATCTTGTCGTCCACGAGGTGCGACAGCTTCAGCATGTAGATGTACCCGACCGTCACCCGCTGCTCGAACGGCTCGCCGGTCACACCGTCGCGGAGCACGGTCTTCCCGTCCTCGGGCATGCCGGCGCGCGACAGCAGCTCGCGGATCTCGCTCTCGGTCGAACCGTCGAACACCGGCGTGGCGAAGCGCAGCCCCAGCGCCTTGCCGGCCCAGCCGAGGTGCGTCTCGAGGATTTGGCCGACGTTCATGCGGCTGGGGACGCCGAGCGGGTTGAGGACCACCTCGATCGCGGTCCCGTCCTGGAGGAACGGCATCTCCTCGTCGGGCAGCACGACCGAGATCACGCCCTTGTTGCCGTGCCGGCCGGCCATCTTGTCGCCGACCTGCAGCTTGCGCTTCATCGCGACGTAGACCTTGACCTGCTTGATGACGCCCGGCGGCAGCTCGTCGCCGGCGGTCAGCAGCTTGATCCGTTCGTCGTTGAGCTTCTCGAGCACCTCGATCTGCGACTCGGCGCGGTTGACCAGCAGGCGGACGCGCTCGCGCACCGTGGCGTCGGCGAGCGGCAGCGCCAGCATCTCGGCGCGGGTCAGCTCGGTCACCGCCTCCGCGGTGAGCTTGCCGCTCTTCTTCGCCAGCGTCTCGCCGGTGCGCGCCGCGACCACCTCGGCCGTGACCTTGGCGCCGTCGAGCAGCTCCGCCAGCTTCTTGTTGCGCTCCTCGAGGACGATGCGGCGCTCGTCCTCGGAGTTCTTGCGGATGCGGGCGATCTCCTCTTCCTCGATCGCCTGGGCGCGGACGTCCTTTTCGGTGCCGCGGCGGGCGAAGATCTTGACGTCCACCACGACGCCGGAGATCCCGGGGGGGCACTTGAGCGAGGCGTCGCGCACGTCGCCGGCCTTCTCGCCGAAGATGGCGCGCAGCAGCTTCTCCTCCGGCGTCAGCTGGGTCTCGCCCTTGGGCGTGACCTTGCCGACCAGGATGCTGCCCGGGTGGACGTGGGCGCCGACGCGCACGATGCCGGCGTCGTCGAGGTCCTTGAGGGCGCCGTCGGAGACGTTCGGGATGTCGCGCGTGATCTCCTCGGGCCCGAGCTTGGTGTCGCGGGCCGCGATCTCGAGCTCCTCGATGTGGACCGAGGTGAAGTAGTCCTCCTTCACCAGCTTCTCGGAGACCACGATCGCGTCCTCGTAGTTGTAGCCGCGCCACGGCATGAACGCCACCAGGACGTTGCGCCCGAGCGCCAACTCGCCCTGGTCCGTGTTCGGGCCGTCGGCGAGCACCTGCCCCTTGACCACCTGCTGGCCGGGCGTGACGATCGGCTTCTGGTTGACGCAGGTGTTCTGGTTGGAGCGGCGGAACTTCGTCAGCTGGTAGATGTCGGCGCCGAAATCGCGCGGCCGGCCGGTCGCCGGGTCCTCGGCCTCGACGCGGACGATGATGCGCCTGGAGTCGACCGTGTCCACCACGCCCGAGCGGCGGCAGACGATCACCGAGCCGGAGTCGCGGGCGACCACCGACTCGAGGCCGGTGCCGACCACCGGGGCCTCGGAGCGCAGCAGCGGAACCGCCTGGCGCTGCATGTTCGAGCCCATCAGGGCGCGGTTGGCGTCGTCGTGCTCGAGGAACGGGATGAGCGCGGCGGCCACCGAGACCACCTGCTTGGGCGAGACGTCGATGTAGTCGATCTTGTCGCGGTCGATGAGGACGAACTCGCCGGCCGAGCGGGCGATCACCTTCTCCGACTGCAGCGCGCCCTTGGCGTCCACCTCGGCGTTGGCCTGCGCGATGTTCAGCGTCTCCTCGTCCCACGCGGACAGGTAGAACGCGTGCGGCTCCCAGCGGGCCGGCCGCGCGCCCTTGCCCTTGAGCTTCTTGTTGGCCGCCTCGACCTCCCCGAGCTGCACCACCTGGTGGAGCTCGAACGCGGAGTCGCCGCGCTCGGAGATCGTGACGTGCTCCAGCACGCGGCCCTTCTCGACCTTCTTGTACGGCGACTCGATGAAACCGAAGTCGTTGATGCGCGCGTAGCAGGAGAGCGACGAGATCAGGCCGATGTTCGGGCCTTCCGGCGTCTCGATCGGGCAGATGCGGCCGTAGTGCGTGGCGTGCACGTCGCGCACCTCGAACCCGGCGCGCTCGCGCGACAGGCCGCCCGGGCCGAGTGCCGACAACCGGCGCTTGTGCGTGACCTCGGCCAACGGGTTGGTCTGGTCCATGAACTGCGAGAGCTGCGAGGACCCGAAGAACTCTTTCACCGCCGCGATCACCGGCTTGGCGTTGATGAGGTCGCGCGGCATTGCGTTCTCGATGTCCTGGTGGATCGTCATCCGCTCCTTGATCGCGCGCTCCATGCGCACCAGGCCGACGCGGAACTGGTTCTCGAGCAACTCGCCCACGGCGCGCACGCGGCGGTTGGCGAGCGAGTCGATGTCGTCCAGGCGGCCGATCCCGCGCGAAAGCTTGAGCAGGTAGCGCACGACCGCGATGAAGTCCTCCTGATCCATCACCCGCTGCTTGAGGTCCTTCTTCAGGCCGAGCTTGACGTTGAACTTGAAGCGGCCGACCTCGGAGAGGTCGTACTTGCGCTCGTCGAAGAACAGGCCGTCGAACAGCGTGGTCGCCGACTCCTGCGTCGGCGGGTCGCCGGGACGCAGCCGCCGGTAGACCTCCATGATGGCGTCGAGCTTGCTGCGGATCGAGTCCTTCTCGATCGTCTTGGTGAGGATCTCGCCGGTCACGTCCCAGCCCGGGAAGGCAAGCTTCAGCTCCTTGCGGCCGAGTTCCTGGGCGCGGGCGAGGAGCTCGGGGGAGACCGTGTAGCCGGCCTCCGCCACCACCTCGCCGGTAGCGGCGTCGACCAGGTCCTCGCCGAGGACCGCGTCGATCAGCTCTTCCGCCTTCACTTCGCGCCGGACGTGCTCGTTCTCCTTGAGCGCCTTGCGCATCGCGGCGTCGAGCTTGAGACCGGCGAACAGCTCCGGGGACGCGGTCCGGCGGCCCACCTGCGCTACGGCGCGCTCCTCATCGACCTCGACCACGCTGCGGTCGATCGTGAGCGTGACGGAGCCGTCCTTCAACGTGGCCGGGAAGAGGCGGTAGAACACCTCGATCAGCTGCGCGTTCGACTCGAGGCCGAGGGCCCGCAGGAACACGGTCGCCGGGAACCGCCGCTTGCGGTCGATGCGCACGTACAGGACCTGTTTCTTGTCGAACTCGAACTCGATCCACGAGCCCCGGTACGGGACGACCTTGGCGAGCAGGGAGGTGGGCGTCTCGCGCGTGAACGAGACGCCGGGCGAGCGATGGAGCTGCGACACGATGACGCGCTCGGTCCCGTTGATGATGAACGTTCCCGTCTCGGTCATCAGCGGGAGCTCGCCGAAGTACAGCTCCTCCTCCTTGACGTCGCGGATCTGCCGGTCCGCGCCGGTGCCCTCGTTGAACAGCACCAGCCTGAAGGTGACCTTGAGCGGCACGGCGTACGTGAGCCCGCGCTCGCGGCAGTCGGTCTCGCTGTACGTCAGGCGCAGCCCCACCGGGTTGCCGCACGTCGGGCAGTGCGGCACCGCGTTCGCCGTCGCCTGCCCGCACGACGGGCAGACGACCGAGCTCTCGTGCGGCTCCGCGGCTTTGATCCTAGCGCCGCAGTGCTCGCAGGCGATGCGCAGCCGCTCGAGACCGGAGAGTCCGTGGCACTTGCACTCCCACGTCCCGAGCTCGTAACGCACGAAGTGCAGCTCGCACGAGGAGCGAAAATCGGCGAACGGAAACACGCTCGCGAACACCGCCTGCAGCCCGGTCAGCTCGCGCTCCTCGGGAAGCAGGTCCATTTGCAGGAACTGTTCATAGCTCGAACGCTGAACAGCGATCAGGTTCGGCAGCGGGATCGTGGTGCGGATCTTGGAGAAATTCATCCGCTCGCCCGTCTCGACCATCTGGGTCCGACTCATGGGCCTTGGCTCCTTCTTCACGGTTCGCATCGTTGCCCGCCCGCGAACCCCCTCACGCCCGTCGGCGCGAGAACGTTCCCCGGTACGCGACGCCCCGGTCCGCCGGAGAAACGCCGCACGGGGGGCGACATGCCCCCCTTCCCGGGTTTCTTGGCTTCACCCCCGGGTGCGACCCGTCGCCAGCCTTGGGGACGCTCCCCAAGCGGCGCCGTACCAGCTTCCAGCACCAGCTTCCGTCGATTCAGCTCCAGTCGCCGCGTTCTACTGAACCTTGACCTTGGCACCGGCCTCGGTGAACTTCTTCTTGATCTCCTCGGCCTCCTGCTTGGAGACGGCTTCCTTCACCTTGGTCGGAGCGGCCTCAACCAGGTCCTTGGCTTCCTTCAGCCCGAGCGACGTCACCTCGCGCACGACCTTGATGACGTTGATCTTCTTCTCGCCCGCGTCCTCGAGGATGACGTCGAACTCGGTCTGCTCCTCGGCCGCCTCGGCGGCCCCAGCCGCCGGAGCGCCGGCCATCGCCATCGGCATCGCCGCCGCCGCGGCCGAAACCCCGAACTCGGTCTCCAAGGCCTTGACCAGCTCGTTGAGCTCCAGCACCGTCATCGCCTTGATCTGGTCCACGAACTCTTGCGTCTGCGCCATTGTCAGTTCTCCTTTGCCTGTTCTTGCACGCCTTCGTTCGGCGTTGCTTTTTGCTCAGCGATCTGATGCAAGCTCACCGCCAGGCCCTTGACCGGGGCGGCGAGCACGGTAACCAGTCTGCGCATCGGTGACTGCAGCAGGAACAGCAGCCGAGCCACCAGCTCCTTCTTCGACGGCAGCGTCGCCACCTGCTTGGCCTGTGCGGCATCGAGCAGCTGCCCCTCGATGAGGCCGCCGCGGAACTTCAGCTTGTCGTGCGCCTTGGCGAAATCGGCCAGCGCCTTGGCGAGGATCACGGCGTCCTGGCTCGTGTACGCCACCGCCGCCGGCCCCTTGAGGAGCTCCTGCAGGGGTTGGTGGGCGGTTTCGGCGATCGACCGTTTGGCCAGCGTGTTCTTCACCACGCGGTAGTTGCCGTTCGCTTCCCGGACCTTGCGGCGCAGCTCCGTCACCTCGCCCACCGTCAGGCCGGTGAAGTCCATCACGAACAGCCCGTTCGCCGGCGCCAGCGTGGCCTTGAGCGCTTCGATCTGTTCTTGTTTCTGTGCCCGCGTCAACATGGCAAACCCCCTACTTCGCTTCCAGCGGCGCGATGTCCAGCGCCACGCCAGGGCCCATCGTGGAGCTCATGAACGCCGACTGCACGTACTTCCCCTTGGCGCTCGTGGGCTTGGCCCGCAGGATCGCCGTGATCAGCGAGCGGGCGTTCTCCTCGAGCGCGTCGGTGCTGAACGAGGTCTTCCCCACCGGCGCGTGGATGATCGCGGTTTTGTCCACGCGGAACTCGACCTTACCGGCCTTGATCTCGCGCACCGCCTTGGCGACCTCCGCCGTCACCGTCCCCGTCTTCGGGTTGGGCATTAGGCCGCGGGGACCGAGGATCTTCCCCAGTCGCGAGAGGCCGCGCATCATGTCCGGCGTGGCCACGATCGCGTCGAAGTCCAGCCAGCCGCCCTGGATCTTCTCGATCGCCTCCTCGCCCATGACGAAGTCGGCGCCGGCGTCCTGCGCCTCCTTGGCCTGGTCGCCGGCCGCCACCACGAGCACCTTCTTGCTCTTGCCGGTGCCGTGCGGCAGCACGACGGTGCCCCGCACCATCTGGTCGGCGTGCCTGGGGTCGACGCCGAGACGGAGGGCGACCTCGACTGTCTCGTCGAACTTCACGTAGTGCATGTCGCGTACCAGCTCCACAGCCTCACGGAGCTCATACCGACGCTGCTCCACTTTCGCTTTAGCCTCTTGATACTTCTTCGAGTGCGCCATGCCCCACCCCCCCCCTACGCCACCACGTCGATGCCCATGCTGCGCGCCGTGCCTTCGACGATACGGATCGCAGACTCGAGCGAGGTGGTGTTGAGGTCGGGCAGCTTGGTCTTGGCGATCGCCTCGACCTGCGCCCGTGTGACCTTCCCGACCTTGTTGCGGTTGGGTTCGCCGGACCCCTTCTCGACCGCCGCGGCCTGCCGCAGCAGGAACGACGCCGGCGGGGTCTTGGTGACGAACGTGTACGTACGATCCGAGAACACGGTGATCACCACCGGGATGATGGTCCCGGCGAGCTTCTGCGTCTTCGCGTTGAACGCCTTGCAGAAGTCCATGATGTTCAGCCCGTGCTGGCCGAGCGCCGGGCCCACCGGGGGCGCCGGGGTCGCCTGCCCCGCCGGGATCTGGAGTTTCACGTAACCAGTGATCTTCTTTGCCATCGCTTACCTCACGCGGTCTTCTGCACCTGGCTGAACTCGAGCTCGACGGGGGTCGAACGACCGAAGATCGTCACCATCACCTTGAGGGTCGAGCGGTCCAGGTTGACCTCCTCGACGACCCCGGTGAAGTTGGAGAAGGGGCCGTCCGTGATCCTGACCTGCTCCCCCTTCTCGAACACGTGCCTCGGCCGCGGTTTCTCCTTGGCCACGGTGACCTGGTGCAGGATCTGGTTGACCTCTTCCTCGGAGAGCGGCGTCGGCTTCTTGCCCGACCCGACGAAACCCGTCACCTTGGGCGTGTTGCGCACTAGGTGCCAGGACTCGTCGCCCTTCTCGCCGTTGAGGTCGATCTGCACCAGCACGTAGCCGGGGAAGAACTTCCGCTGCACCTCACGACGCTTGCCGGCGCGCATCTCCACCACGGTCTCCGTCGGGATCCGGACCTCCCCGAAGAAGTCCTGCATGCCGAGGGCCTCGATGCGCTGCTCGAGCGTCTTCTTGACGCGCTCCTCGAACCCCGAGTAGGTGTGGATGATGTACCACTGCTTCGGCATTCGTCATATCCCCCGTTACGAGAGGAACTTGATGACCCAATCCACGAGCCGGAAGAACGCCAGATCGCAGACGTACAGGAAAATTCCGAAAATGAACGACGCGGCGATGACGACGATCGTCGTGGCCACGACCTCGTCGCGGCCCGGCCACGTCACCTTCTTGGTCTCGACCACGACCTCGCGGAGAAACGTCTGCAGTTTATGCCACCAGTTCATCGGGCGCGCCTCCCTGGCGCTGGGAGTACCTGGCAGGCCAGGAGGGACTCGAACCCCCAACCACCGGTTTTGGAGACCGGGACTCTACCAATTGAGCTACTGGCCTGCACCGGACTCAACCTACTTCGCTTCCTTGTGCAGCGTGTGACGGCGGCAGAACTTGCAGTACTTCTTCACCTCGAGCCGCTCGGTCTGCTTCTTCTTGTTGCGGGTCGAGGTGTAGTTCCGCCGCTTGCACTCGCCGCACGCCAGTTGGATGTTGTCGCGCATAGCCGCACCTCACTCGATGACTTCGGTGATGGTGCCGGCGCCGACGGTGCGGCCACCCTCGCGGATCGCGAACCGCAGCGCCTTCTCCATCGCGATCGGTGTGATCAGCTCCACCTCCACCGCGATCCTGTCGCCCGGCATCACCATCTCAACCCCGGCCGGCAGGTACACCGACCCCGTCACGTCCGTCGTCCGGAAGTAAAACTGCGGCCGGTACCCCTTGAAAAACGGCGTGTGCCGA
>DAIDOU010000208.1 GCA_027458945.1 Acidobacteriota bacterium | reverse complement strand
CGACGTCTCGATCGCGGGGCTGCGCGCGTTCTGCCCGATGTCCCAGATCGACCTCGGCTTCCCGCGCAACGTCGACGCCTACCTCGGCAAGACGTTCCTCTTCCGCATCACCGAGCTGGCCGACGACCTCTCCTCGCTCGTCGTCTCCCGCACCCAGGTACTCAAGGACGAGCGCGAGGCGGCCGCCGGCGCCGCGTGGGCCCGGATCACGGTGGGCACCGAGATCGAGGGCACGGTCAAGAGCATCCGCGACTTCGGGGTGTTCGTCGACCTCGGCGGCGTGGATGGGATGGTGCACATCTCGGAGCTCTCGCACCGCATCGGCGTCCGCCCCTCCCAGGTGGTGAAGGTCGGCGACACGGTGCGTGCCAAGGTGCTCGAGGCGGACCGCGCCAAGGGACGGATCGCGCTCTCGATGAAGGCGCTCGAGCCCGACCCGTGGGCCGAGGTGGCCGAGCGCTTCCCCACCGGCGCCGAGTTCTCCGGGACCGTGGCGCGCAAGACCGACTTCGGGATCTTCGTCGAGCTCCTTCCCGGCGTCGACGGCTTGATCCATGTCTCCCAGCTCCCGCCCGGAATGAAGATGGACGACGAGACGCTCGCCCCCGGCGCGCCGGTGCGCGGTTGGGTGCGCGAGCGCGACCTCGAGCGGCGCCGGCTGTCGCTGACGTTGCGCGAGGTCGCGACCTCCGATCCCTGGGCCGATGCCGCCGGCCGCTACCCCGCCGAGTCGATCGTCGACGGGTTGGTGGAGCGCACCGCCAACTTCGGCGTGTTCGTCCAGCTCGAGCCCGGGTTGACGGGCCTGATTCCCGCCTCCGAGACCGACGTCCCGCGCGGCGGCGACCTCGCGGCCCACTTCACGCCGGGGACCCGGATCTCGGCAACCGTGCTGACGGTGGACCCGGAGCGCAAGCGCATCTCGCTCTCCGTCAAGAAGGCGAAGGAAGGCAAGGCGGTCAAGGAGTTCCGGCGCTGGAACGAGGAGAAGAAGGCGGATCGCAAGCCCGAGGTGACGGCGTTCGGGGCCGCCCTGATGCGGGCGCTGAAGCAGCCGAAGGAGTGACGGGCCGCCCCGCCTTCCCCGGGGCCGGCATCGAGCGCGAGCCGTCTCGGCTACCATGACCGTGTTGCCTCCCGGGGGGACACGATGAGCGATCAGCCGTGCGTGTTCTGCGAGATCGTCGCGGGGCGCTCGCCCGCGCACGTGGTGGCGGAGGACGAGTTCTCGCTCTGCCTGCTCGACATCAACCCGTTCACCGAGGGCCACTGCCTGGTGATCTCCAAGCGCCACGTGCCGTGGTGGCACGACCTCACCGACGAGGAGACGGCGAGCCTGTTCGTGACGGCGAAGCGCGTCGCCGAGCGGATCGGCCGCGCGTTCCCCTCCGACTTCGTCTGCATGTACGCCCGCGGCCGGCGCATCCCGCACACCCACGTCTTCCTCGTGCCTACCCGCACCGGCGACGTGCTGGACGGCTTCTTCAACGCGCTCGAGCGCTTCCAGGAGTCGCCCCGCGAGCTCGCGGCGTTGCGGGACGAGCGTCACCTCGCCGCCGCCGCCGCCAAGATCCGGGAGGCCGGCGAGCCGTGAGGCGCTCCCCGGCCAGCCGGACAGCGCCGTTCAGGACGGGCCGCCGGCCGGCAACAGCAGCGTGACCGTCGTGCCCTCGCCCTCGCGCGAGGCGAGCGTGACGGTGCCGCCGAGCGCGCGCACGAGGTGCTTGACGATGGCGAGGCCGAGCCCGCTCCCGCCCGCCGCCTCGGCCTGCCGGCGCACCCGGTAGAAGCGCTGGAACACGAGCGGCATCTCCGCCGCCGGGATGCCGACGCCGTCGTCGGTCACGTCGATGCGCACGCCGTCGCCTTCCGTGGCGAACGCCACCGTCACGTGGCCACCCGGCCGGTTGTACCGGATCCCGTTGTCCACCAGGTTCGCCAGGACCTGCGCTAAGCGCACCGCGTCGGTCCGCAGCGACGCCGCCGCGCCCTCGCAGGCGAGCGTGACGCCGGCGTCGCGAGCCGACCCGCCGAGCTCCGCCACGACCTGGCGGGCGACTGCGGCCGCATCGGTCGCGGCGATGTCGAGCCGGAGCTGGCCGGCCTCGATCCGCGCCAGCTCCTCGAGGTCCCGTGCGAACGCTCGCAGCTTGTGCACCTGGCGGGCGAGCGTCGCCGCCAGCTCGCGGTCCGTCCCGGACTCGGCGAGCTCCTCGGCGAGCCCGGTGAGCACCGTCAGCGGGGTGCGCAGCTCATGGGCCAGGTCGCCGACCAGCGCCCGCCGCGCCCGCTCGAGGCGGTGCTCGCCGCGCAGGTCGGTCAGCACGACGGCGGCCGCCAGCACGGGGTGCGTCAGCGCCGACCCCCGCACCGCGAGGTCGAGCCCATCGCCGGCGGTGACGCTCGCGTGTCGCGTCCCTCCCCCCGCCAGCACGTCGTTCACCACGGTCATCACCTCGGGGATCCGCACCGCCTCGAGGAAGAGGTGGCCGACGGCCGGAGCCTCCCCGAGCAACGTGGCGGCCGCGGCGTTCGCGTAGCGCACCACGCCCTCGGCGTCGAGGAGCACGACGCCCTCGGCGATCTGTTCGAGCGCCGCCCTCGTCGCGTCGACCTCGCGATGGAGGCCGTCGCGCAAGGCGCGCACATGGCGGTCGGCGTCTGCGGCGAGCGTCTCCAGGCCCGCATCGGCGGGAAGGTCGCTCCACGCCACCAGGTGCGCCGCCACCGCGTCGTGGCGCCGCCGCTCCCAGCGGTTACCGGCCAGGCCGACGAGCCACGCCGCCGCGAGGGCGGCCCCGATCCCGGCCCACGGCGCCTGGTCGGCTGGCTGCTCCTGCGCCAGGCGCAGGAACCCGACCTCGTGTCCCGCCGATCCGATCTCCTGCGCCACGTACGTCGTCACCCGCCCGGTGGTCGCCGAGCGCCGTGACCCCATCCCCTCGCCCGCGGTCCGCGCGGCCACGACCTCGGGGCGGCCGGCGTGGTTCTCGAGCCGCGGCAGCGGCCCGGCGAACGCCCACGAGTCGGCGCGGACGTTGCCGTCCGGCTCGATCAGCGTGACTCGAAACCCGCTCGCCGCAGCCCAGCGCCGGATCTCGTCGTACGCCCGCCCGGGGTCGAGCGCGAACAGCCGGGCGGCGTCGGGGGCGAGCGTCGCGACCGCGTCCTGCAGCCGCTTGACGAACGCGGCCCGGGCGGCGGCGCGCTGCACCGCGTCCTCGACCGCCACCGCCACCAGTGCCACGGCCAGCGCCCCGGCCGCGACGAGCAGGCCGACCCCTCGCGGCCTCACGGGCGCCCCACGAAGCGGTAGCCGGAGCCGATCAGCGTCTCGACCACGTCGAGGCCGAGCTTCTTGCGCAGCGTGCGGATGTGGGCATCCACCGTGCGCGGGTCGACGTCCGAGGCGAGCCCCCACACGGCGTCGAGGATCTGCTCCCGCGAGGCGACCCGGCCGGCGAGCGAGATCAGGTGCCAGAGCACCGCGAACTCGCGCCGTGTGAGGTGGACGTCCGTGCCGTCGCGCGTCACCTGGAACCGCGCCGGATCGACGGCGAGGCGGCTGTCGCGGTAGACGCCTCCCGGCGTGCCGCGCTCCCACTCCACCCGCCGCAGGAGCGCGGCGACGCGCGCCGACAGCTCGCGCAGCGAGAACGGCTTGGTCAAGTAGTCGTCGGCGCCGAGTTCGAGGCCGGCGACCCGGTCGCCCTCCGCCGCGCGCGCCGTCAGCATCAAGATCGGCACCGTCCGCGTCGCCTCCCACGCCCGCACCTCGCGGCAGAGCACGAGGCCGTCGGTGTCGGGGAGGTTGAGGTCGAGCACGATCAGGTCCGGCGTCGCCAGCTCGCACGCCGCCAGGAACTCGTCGCCGCGCGCGAACGCGGTCACCGTGCACGCGACGGTGCGCTCGAGTTGGCGCCGGACCATCGCCGCGATGTCGGCGTCGTCCTCGACCACGAAGACCCGCGCGCTCACCCCGGCTCCGCTCCCTCGCCGTGGCGGTGACGGATGTCCTCCGCCTCGACCAGGTACACGACCTGCTCCGCGATGTTGGTCCCCTGGTCGGCGATGCGCTCGAGCGAGCGCGAGGCCAGCAGCAACGCGAGCGCGCGCTGGATCGTCCGCGTGTCCTCCAGCATGTAGGTGAGCAGCTCGCGGAAGATCTGCTCGTGCATCTCGTCCACCGCATCGTCACGCGCGATCACGCGGCGCGCCCGCTGCGAATCGCCCTGCACGAACGCGGCGATCGCGTCGCGCACCATCGCGTTGGCCTCCTCGGCCATCCGCGGGATCGTGATGAACGGCTTGAGCGGCGGCACCTCGTTCAGACGCAACGCCTGGCGGGCGATGGCGACGGCGTGGTCGGCGACCCGCTCGAGGTCGGGGGCGATCTTGATCGCGGTCATCGCCAGGCGCAGGTCACGGGCCATCGGCCGCGTGCGCAGGATCAGCTCGATGACCTTGTGGTCCACCTCGACCTCGCGCCGGTCGATCACCTCGTCCCCGGCGATCACCGCTTCGGCCAGGGCGCTGTCGCGCTCCACCAGCGCGCGAATCGCCATCCCGAGCTGCCGCTCCACCTCCCCCGCCATCGTCAGGAGAAGCTTCTTCAGCCCCTCGAGGTCGTGCTCCAGCATCCGCTCCGGCATGTGGCCTCCCTACCGCTCCCGCCGCCCCGCACCAGCGTACCCCGGCGCCGACCGCCGCAAAACGGCCGGGGGCCGGCGTGGGCGATCGGGCCGCCAACGTTGGTCCGCTGCAATGCACCACTTTCCCGCTCCCCCCGCTCCGCTGTCAACTGCCGCGCCGGGGCGGGCGCGGCCTCCCCGGGGATCGTCGCCCGTCCAGGTGAAGGTGGGGTGAAGCGCGCTGCCGGCGCCGCCGCGGCGCTCTCCGTTACACTCGGCCGATGCGGACCCCGACTCAGCTCCTCCCCGGCGTCCTCGCGCTGCTGGCGTGCATCCCGGCCGAGGCCCCGCGCACAACCCCGGGGGGAGCGACGACGGCCCGACGCGTCGTGCTGCTCTCGCTCGACGGGTTCGCCGCCGAGCGCCACCGCGACAACCTCCGCGCCGCCGTCTACACCGACCCCGACGGCGTCGCGGCGTTCGCCGACGGCACCGTGGTCGAGCGCGCCATCGCGGTGAACCCCACGCTGACGGCGGCGAGCCATGCCGCGATCGCCACCGGGGCGTTCCCCGCCGTCACCGGGATCGTGGCCAACGAATTCAAGCTCCCCGGCGCCGCGGTGGGCTCGGAGGTTTCCGGCTTCGCGGTGCCGTGGGGCGCCGAGTCGCTGTGGCAGGCGTTCCGGCGGCAACGGCGCCGCGTCGGCGTGCTGGCGTTCCCGGGGTGTGACGGGACCACGCCGGCGCGCAGGGCCGACTTCGGCCTGACCTACGTGTTGGCGCCGTACGCGCCGCCGCGAACGCTGACCCTCGCGGCAAGCGAGTTCGCCGCAGCCGCGCTCCCGGCGGGCCTGGCGAGCTTCTCCCCGCCGCGGCGGGCCGCGATCACGGTCGAGTTTTCCACGCCCGGGTTGCCGGCCGCGGTGACGTTCACCGCGACCGCGCTCGACACGAGCAACGACGGCATCGCCGACTACGACACGCTTGCCGTCGCCGAGGATGCGGGCGCGGGCACGCTGGCCCGCGTTCACGCCGGCGAGTGGTTCCCGCTGCGACTGCGGGCCCCGCACCCTGACGGCGGCGAGCGCACGGTCGGGGCCTGGTGCCTGTTGCAACGGCTGCCGGCGGACCTCGCCGGCGTCACGGTCTACCGCGGAGGGTTTTACGCAACCGAGGCGTACCCGCGCGAGTTCCGCGAGGCGCTCGATGCGACGGCCGGGTTCTGGCCCGGTCCCGGCGACGAGAGCGCCCTCGCGCGGCGGAAATCCGGAGCGCCCGGGCTCACGGCCGCCGAGCTGCTGACTCAGGTGCGGCGCTTCTCCGAGTTCTTCACCGCCTGCGGCCGCACCGCGATCGCGCGCGAACGCTTCGATCTGCTCATGCTCTACCAGCCGGTCGTGGACGAGGTCGAGCACCGGCTCCTTCTCACCGACCGCCGGCAGCGGGAGTTCACCCCCGCGCGCGCCGCCGCCGCCCGCGCCGCGGTCACCGACGCGTTTTGCATCGGCGACCGCGCGGTCGGCGAGGTGGCGCGCGCGCTCGACCTCGATCGCGATGCGCTGGTCGTGGTCTCCGACCACGGCATGGCGCCGGTGTGGGAGAGCGTCGAGATCAACCAGTTGCTGCAGCATGCCGGCCTCGCCACCGCCGAGCGCGCCGGTCGCGGGTGGCGGGTGGCGCCAACCTCACGCCTGGTAGCGGTCGCCGACGGCGGTTGCGCCCATCTCTACGTCAACCTGGCGGGCCGCGAGGCGGGCGGCGTGGTGGCGCCCGCCGAGCGGGCCCAGGTCTTGCGGGCCGCGGCGGTGGCGCTGGCGCAGGCCCAGGTCGACGGCGCCGATGTGGTCGAGCGGATCGTGGGCCGCTCGGAGCTCGCCGAGGTCGGCCTCGATTCGCCCGCCGCGGGCGATCTCGTCGTGTTCCTGCATCCGGGGTTCGCCGCCGACCCCGGGATCGGCGCTCCCGGGGCGCCGTGGCACGAGCCGGCCTCCGTGGTCGGCCGCCACGGCTACCTCGACACCCACCCCGAGATGGCCGCGATCTGGCTCGCCCGCGGCGCCGGCGTCCCACGCCGCCACGTCGGCGAGCGATCGCTCCCCGAGGTGGCCGCGTTCGTCGCGCGTCTCGCCGGCGTCGAGCCCCCGGCGCAGGCGCGCCGCTAGGAACCCGCGAGGGCCGGTCCGACCGGTTCGCCGGCACGGCCGGCGCCGGCGCCCGCACTGTCGGCACCGACCAGCAGCGTGCGCGCGCCGATGGCGTACCTCTGCCCGCGCCATGCCACCGTCGATGACACGAACGGCACCGCCCACACCAGGCCCACGATCAGGTCGCGGGCCGCCGAGAGCATCGGATAGACCAGCAGCGGCCGGCGCACGCCGGCGGCGCGCTCGGCGACCGCATCGACGGCGGCCCGCGCC
>DAIDOU010000207.1 GCA_027458945.1 Acidobacteriota bacterium | reverse complement strand
TTCTCGAGGAGCATGCGGGCGGCCCCGAACGTGGTCTTGAAGTAGGCGGGCTCGCCGGTGAAGCGGCCGGCGTGGCGCGGGTAGTGCATGTACTCGCGCCGCCAGAAGTCGGGCGTGTCGGTCATGAACGAGACCTGCGCCTCCATGGTAGCGACGAGCCCGGTCGTGCCGAAGATGTAGGCGGCGGCACCGGCGGCGGTGGAGTACTCGAGCGCGTCGCCCGGCGCGCCCTGCGAGGTGTCGGCCCCGACGGCGAGGGCGTGGTTGACCTCACCCGACTTCACCAGCGCGGCGGCGATGAACATCCCCTCGCTCCCCGCCTTGCAGGCGAACTCGAGGTCGGCGCAGTGCACGGCCGGGGTCGCGCCGATCGCCTCGGCGACGACCGTGCCCGACGGCTTCACCGCGTACGGGTGCGACTCGGAGCCGACGTAGACGGCGCCGATGTCGCGCGGGTCGATGCCGGCGCGCGCCAGCGCCCGCCGGGTGGCGGTCACCGACATCGTGATGGTGTCCTCGTCCCGGGCGGGCACCGACTTCTCGTGCAGGCCGAGCCCGCGCTCGTAGGCGGCGGCGTCCGCGCCCCAAACCGACGCGATCTCGGCGAGGCGGATGCGGCGGCGCGGGATATAGGCGCCATAGCCGACGATGCCGACCTTCATGAGTGGCCTCCCCCTGGCGGTGGGCTTCACGGCGTCCACGGCAGGATGCGAGCGTGACCTTAGCGCATCGCCGAACACCGCCGCAAGGGGGCGCGAGAACGGCTAGACTGTCGCGGGGGGTGCATGAGGGGCACGCTTCGCATCGGCAACGGCCAGGGGTTCTGGGGCGACAGCATCGATGCGCCGCTCGAGCTCGTGCGCCGCGGCCCGCTCGACTACCTGGGGCTCGATTACCTGGCCGAAGTCACGCTGTCGATCATGATGCGACAGCGGCTGCGCGACCCGCACAAGGGGTTCGCGTCCGACTTCATCACGCTGCTGCGACGGGCGCTGCCGCTGATCGCCGAGCGTGGGGTCAAGGTGGTGACCAACGCCGGCGGGCTCAACCCGGCGGCGTGCCGCGACGAAGCGCTGCGCGTCGCGCGAGCGCTCGGGATCGCCGGGCTGCGCGTCGGCGTGGTCGAGGGCGACGACCTGCTGCCGCACGTCGACGAGCTGCTGGCGGCGGGGTGCCGCCTCGAGCACATGGAAACGAAGCGCCCGCTCGTCGACGAGCGTGCCAAGGTCCTCTCGGTCAACGCCTACCTGGGCGCACGGCCGGTCGCCGAGGCGCTCGCCGGGGGCGCGCAGATCGTGCTCGCCGGGCGGATCACCGACACCTCGCTGGCGCTCGGCCCGCTCGTGCACGAGTTCGGCTGGGCCGAGGACGCCTGGGACCTGCTGGCCGCCGGGACGATCGCCGGCCACGTGATCGAGTGCGGCGCCCAGGCGACCGGCGGCAACTACACGCGCTGGTGGGAGGTCCCCGACCTGTGGGACGTCGGCTACCCGGTGGTCGAGTGCGACCCCGACGGGAGCTTCGTGGTCACCAAGCAGCCCGGCACCGGCGGGCTGGTGAGCGTCGGAACGGTCGCCGAGCAACTCGTCTACGAGATGGGCGATCCGCACGCGTACATCACCCCCGACTGCGTCGCCGACTTCGCCTCGGCGCGGCTCGCGCCGGCGGGCGACGGCCGGGTGCGGGTGAGCGGCGTCCGCGGCGCGCCGAACACCCGTTTCTACAAGGTGTCGGCGTCGTACCGTGCCGGGTGGAAGGCGTCCGGGCAGCTCACGGTCTCCGGGCCGCGCGCGGTCGACAAGGCCCGCCTCGCCGCCGAGATCGTGTGGAAGCGCCTCGCCCGCGCCGGGGTGCGCTTCCCCGACGCGGACCGCGTGACCGAGATCATCGGGGCGGGCGCCTGCCACCCCGGCCTCGGGGAGCTCTCGTCCGACCCGCCCGAGGTGGTCCTGCACCTCGCGGTGCGCGGTGAGGACCGTGCAGCGGTGAGCCGGTTCGGCTACGAGCTGGCGCCGCTGGTGACCTCGGGACCGCCCGGTGTCACCGGTTTCGCCGGCGGCCGCCCGAAGGCTCAGGAGATCGTGGCTTACTGGCCGGCGCTGGTGCGCAAGGAGCTCGTCGACCCGCACGTCCGGGTGACTGTCGAATCGTCCTGAGCGGTCCGTCACGGCGCCCGAGAGGGCGCACCGGGGCTTATGCTATGCTCCGCGCTCGCGGCCGCGGTCGGGACCGCATGAGGTGCGTCTCGTGAACCTCCAAGAGCTGATCCTCTCGCTCTCCCGCTTCTGGAGCGAGCAGGGATGCGTGATCCAGCAACCGTACGACATCGAGGTCGGTGCCGGCACGATGCACCCGGAGACGTTCCTGCGCGTGCTCGGGCCGGAGCCGTACCGGGTGGCGTACGTGCAGCCGTCGCGGCGCCCGGCCGACGCGCGCTTCGGCGAGAACCCGTTCCGCTTCGGCAAGCACTTACAGATGCAGGTGATCCTCAAGCCGTCGCCGGGCGACGTGCAGCAGCTCTACCTCGCCTCGCTGGCGGCGCTCGGCATCGACCCGGAGCTGCACGACGTGCGCTTCGAGGAGGACAACTGGGAATCGCCCACCCTCGGCGCCTGGGGCGTCGGCTGGCAGGTCCTGCTCGACGGGATGGAGATCACGCAGTTCACCTACTTCCAGCAGGCCGGCGGGATCGAGTTGAAACCGATCGCGGCCGAGATCACGTACGGCCTCGAGCGCATCGCGATGTTCCTCCAGCGCAAGGACGACGGCTTCAAGATGGTGTGGGGCGGCGGGCTCGAGTACGGCCAGATCCGCCACCAGGACGAGGTCGAGCTGTCGCGCTACGCGTTCGACCTCGCCGACGTCGAGATGCTGCGCCGCCACTTCGAGGACTGGGAGCGTGAGGCGGGCCGCTGCCTCGAGCCGGAGGAGCCGCTCGTCGTCCCCGCGCTCGAGGCCGCGTTGAAGATGTCGCACCTGTTCAACCTGATGGATGCGCGCGGCGCGGTGGCCGTGACCGAGCGCGTGGCGCTGATCGGGCGGGTGCGCAAGATCGCCGTCCGCTGCGCCCGCGCCTACGTCGAGCAGCGCGAGCGGCTCGGGTTCCCGCTCGGGCGGGTCAACGGCAACGGCAAGACCAACGGGGCTCCGGCGGCGGGGAAGGCCCCCAAGGGCGGGTCGCGATGAGCGCCGAGTACCTGCTCGAGCTGCTCTGCGAGGAGATCCCCGCCAACGCCCTTCCGGGCGCGCGCGCCGAGCTGCGCGCCTCCTTCGACGCCGAGCTCGCGGGCGCCGCGCTCGCCGGTGCGTCCGTGAGCGTCTACTCGACCGTCCGCCGCCTGGCGGTGCACGTCGCCGGGCTCCCCGCGCTGCAGCCGGACCGCGAGGAGGAGGTGACGGGGCCGTCCGTCAAGGCCGCGTTCACCGCCGACGGGTCGCCGACACCGGCCGCGACCGGGTTCGCCAAGGGACAGGGCGTCGGCGTGGACGCGCTGCGCGTCGTCAAGGGAGCCAAGGGCGACGTCATCGCGGCGACGAAGCTGTTGCCCGGGCGGCCCGTCCCCGAGGTACTCGCCGAGATCACCGCGCGGGTCGTGCGCTCGCTCCACTTCCCCAAGACGATGCGCTGGGGGAAGGGCGAGCACGTCTTCGTGCGGCCGCTGCACAACATCCTCGCGCTGTTCGGGAGCGGGAAGCTCACGACGCTGGTGCCGGTGGAGCTGTTCGGGGTCGTCGCCTCGACGGGGACGTTCGGCCACCGCGTGATGGCGCCGGCGCGCGTCGAGCTCGAGGGCGCGGCAGGCTTCCCCGCGTACGCCGAGCGGCTGCGCGCCGCCGGCGTGGAGATCGATCCCGAGGCGCGGCGGACCGCGCTCGAGGCGGCCGCGCACCGCCTCGCGACCGAGGTGGGCTGCGAGATCCGGCCCGACCCCGAGCTGCTCGCTGAGCTCGTCGAGCTGGTCGAGCACCCCGGGGTGCTGCGCGGGGAGATCGCGGAGCGGTTCCTGCAGCTGCCGGAAGAGGTGCTCGTCACGACGCTGCGCCACCACCAGAAGTGCCTGGTGCTCACGCGCGCGGGGAAGGTCGCGCCGTACTTTCTGGCGGTCTGCGACCGCGCCTCGGACCCGCAAGGGCTGATCCGGCGCGGCAACGAGTGGGTCGCCGGCGCGCGCCTGACCGACGCCGCCTTCTTCTTCGAACACGACCGCAAGGAGCCGCTCGCCGCGCGCCGACCGGCGCTCGAGAACGTGCTCGTGCACCAGAAGCTCGGCACGTTCGCGCGCAAGAGCGAGCTGATCGCCGGCCTCGCCGCCGAGCTCGCCGCGACCGCCGGGACGGCCGTGGACGGCGACGCGCTGCGGCGCGCCTGCGAGCTGGCGAAGGCCGACCTGGTGACCGCGATGGTCGGCGAGTTCGCCGAGCTGCAGGGGGTCGTCGGCGGCATCTACGCGCGTCTCGACGGCGAGCCCGAGGCGGTGTGGCAGGCGGTGTACGACCAGTACACGCCGGCGGGCCTCGACGGCGCGCTGCCGCGCGGCCCGGTGGCGGCGGTCGTCGGCGTCGCCGACCGGCTCGACACGCTCGCCGGCCTGTTCGCCGCCGGCGAGGTGCCGTCGGGGAGCAAGGACCCGTTCGCGCTGCGGCGTGCGGCGCTCGCGGTCGTGCGGATCTGCGCCGAGACGCCGCTCGCGTGCGACCTGCAGGCGGCGGCCGCCGCGGCCGTGACGAGGCGCGGCGGCGACGAAGCTGCGACGACCGCGCTGCGCGAGTTCGTACGCGAGCGGGTGCGCCACTACCTCACCGCGGCCGCGAGCGTGAAGCCCGAGGTCGCCGACGCGGTGCTGGCGGCGCGCTGGGGCGTCGTCCCGGACGATGCGGCCCGCGCCCGCGCCCTCGAGGCGGTGCGCGGCGAGGAGGTGTTCGCCTCGCTCGCGGTGGCGTTCAAGCGCGTCCGCAACATGGTGGCCAAGGGCGGCTCCGGGCGGTTCGCCGCCGAGCTGTTGCGGGAGAAGGCCGAGCGCGAGCTGCTGGCGGCCGTGCAGAAGGCCGAGAAAGAGGTGCAGCGCTCGGCCGGGCGCGGCGACCACGCGGCCGGGCTGCGCGCGCTCGCGGGCCTGGCCGCGCCGCTTGACGCGTTCTTCACCGACGTGCTCGTGATCTGCGACGACGAGGGGCTGCGCGCGGCGCGGCTGGCGCTGCTGGCCCGCGTCGAGGCGCTGTTCCTGCGCCTGGCCGACGTGTCCAGGCTTTCGGCTCAGTGAGCGGTTGGGACGACCGGGCCGCGGACCGCGCGGCCCGCGGGCGGGTGCGACCCGCCCCCGGTTCGGGAGGGTGATCGTGGCGACGACAACGAAGACGAAGAAGATGGTCTACTCCTTCGGTGGCGGCCGGGCGGACGGCCGCGCCGACATGAAGAACCTCCTCGGCGGCAAGGGCGCCAACCTCGCCGAGATGGCGAACCTCGGCATCCCGGTGCCGGCCGGCTTCACCATCACGACCGAGCTGTGCACCCACTATTACGAGCACGGCCGCTCGTACCCGAAGGCGCTGCGGGCCGACGTCCAGCAGGCGCTCGCGCGGGTCGAGAAGGTGATGGGGGCGAAGTTCGGGGACGCCAGGAACCCGCTGCTCGTCTCGGTCCGCTCCGGGGCGCGCAAGTCGATGCCGGGGATGATGGAAACCGTCCTCAACGTCGGGCTGTGTTCGGCGACGATCCCGGGACTGATCGCGAAGACGGGCAACCCGCGCTTCGTCTACGACGCCTACCGCCGCCTGATCATGATGTACTCCGACGTCGTGATGGAAAAGGCGGCGGGGATCGAGCCGGCGGAGGGGCAGGGGATCCGGCAGCAGCTCGACCGCATGCTGCACGAGATGAAGCAGGCGCGCGGCCGCGCCTCCGATGCCGACCTCACCGACGCGGACCTCGAGGAGCTGGTGGGGAACTTCAAAACGCGGGTGCGCGGGGCGCTCGGCACCGAGTTCCCGGACGACCCGGCCGAGCAGCTGTGGGGCGGGATCGGCGCGGTGTTCGCCTCGTGGAACGGCAGGCGCGCGATCTCCTACCGCCGCATCGAGGGGATCCCCGACGAGTGGGGGACGGCGGTCACGGTGCAGGCGATGGTGTTCGGCAACATGGGCGACACCTCGGCGACCGGCGTGGCGTTCACCCGCAACCCGGCCACCGGCGAGAACAAGTTCTACGGCGAGTGGCTGGTCAACGCCCAGGGCGAGGACGTGGTCGCGGGGATCCGCACCCCGAACCCGCTCAACGAGGCGACGAAGAACGATCAGAACCGGGCGCTGCCGTCGCTCGAGACGGCGATGCCGGCGGTGTACGCGACGCTGCACGGGATCCGCGACACCCTCGAGCGCCACTACCGCGACATGCAGGACATCGAGTTCACGATCCAGGAGGGGCGGCTGTGGATGCTGCAGTGCCGCTCCGGCAAGCGCACCGGCACCGCCGCGCTCAACATGGCGATGGACATGCTCGAGGAGCGGCTGATCAGGAAGCCGGAGGCGGTGATGCGCCTCGCCCCCGCCCAGCTCGACGAGCTGCTCCACCCGATCGTCGACCCGGCGGCCGAGAAGCGCGCCGAGGCGATCGCCAAGGGGCTGCCGGCCGGGCCCGGCGGCGCCAAGGGGCAGATCGTCTTCACCGCCGCCGACGCCGTCGCCTGGACGAAGGCGGGCAAGCGGGTGGTCCTCGTGCGCGAGGAGACCAACCCGGAGGACGTCGAGGGGATGCGGGCCGCGGTCGGGATCCTGACCGCGCGCGGCGGCATGACCTCGCACGCGGCGCTCGTCGCCCGCGGGTGGGGGAAGTGCTGCATCGTCGGTGCCGGCGGCGTGACCGTCGACGTGCACAACCGCACGATGCTGGCGTCCGGCCGCACCTTCCGCGAGGGGGACGAGATCACCCTCAACGGCACCCGCGGCCTGGTCTACGCCGGCGCGCTGGCGATGGTGGACGCCACCGAGAACCCGCGCTTCGTCAAGTTCATGGCGCTCGCCGACGCGATCCGTGCGATGAAGGTGCGCACCAACGCGGACACCCCGGAGGACGCGGCCAACGCCCGCGGCTTCGGCGCCGAGGGGATCGGGCTGTTCCGCACCGAGCACATGTTCTACGGCAAGGGCTCCGAGCAGCCGCTGTTCCTGCTGCGCAAGATGATCGTGTCGGGGAGCCAGGCCGAGCGGCGGGCCGCCCTCGCCGAGCTGTACCCGTTCGTCAAGAAGGACATCAAGGCGACGCTCGCGGTCATGGACGGGCTGCCGGTCACGATCCGCCTGCTCGACCCGCCGCTGCACGAGTTCGTGCCGACGCGCGAGGACGAGCGCGAGAAGCTCGCCGCCTCGCTCGGCATTACCGCCGCCGAGCTGGCCAAGCGCGCCGACGACCTGCACGAGTCGAACCCGATGATGGGGCACCGCGGCGTGCGCCTCGGCGTGACGTTCCCCGAGATCTCGGAGATGCAGTTCCGCGCCATCTTCGAGTCCGCGCTGGAGCTGACGCGCGAGGGGAAGAAGGTGTTCCCCGAGATCATGGTGCCGGTCGTCGGCCTCGTCGCCGAGCTCGACGACCAGAAGGCAATCGCGAAGCGGGTTCACGACGAGGTGTGCGCCGCCTACGGCGTCAAGGCGATCCCGCACCTGTACGGGACGATGATCGAGATCCCGCGCGCGGCGCTCACCGCCGACCGGATCGCGGCGACCGCCGAATTCTTCTCGTTCGGGACCAACGACCTCACGCAGATGTCGTTCGGCTTCTCGCGCGACGACATCGGCGGCTTCGTGCCGGAGTACCTGGAGAAGAAGCTGCTCGCCGCCGACCCGTTCCAGGTCCTCGACCGGGAGGGTGTGGGCCAGCTCGTCGAGATGGGGATCAACCGTGGCCGCGCCACGCGGCCGAAGCTGAAGGTCGGGATCTGCGGTGAGCACGGCGGCGAGCCGTCCTCGGTCGAGTTCTGCCACATCGTGGGGATGGACTACGTCTCGTGCTCGCCGTTCCGGGTGCCGATCGCGCGCCTGGCCGCGGCGCAGGCGCAGCTGATGCATCC